>SKMG01000209.1 GCA_007121175.1 Trueperaceae bacterium
CGGTGCCCGACACCGGAGGCGTCTACCTGGTGCCGGCCTTCGCCGGCCTCGGCGCTCCCCACTGGGACCCCTTCGCGCGCGGCACGATCACCGGCGTGACCCGCGGCACCACCGCGGCGCACATCGCTCGGGCCGCGCTCGAAGCCATCGCCTACCAGGCGCTCGACGTGATCCAGGCGATGGAGGGTGACGCCGGCCGGCCGCTCGCTGAGCTGCGCGTCGACGGCGGCGCCTCGCGCAACGACCACCTGATGCAGTTCCAGGCCGACATGCTCGGCGTCGAGGTGGTCAGGCCGCTCATCACCGAGACCACCGCCCTGGGCGCGGCCTACCTCGCCGGACTCGCCACCAAGCTGTGGAGCGGTCCCGAGGAGGTGGCCGCGCAGTGGCGCGAGGAGCGCCGCTTCGAGCCCATCATGAGCGACCAGGATCGCGAGGACCGGCTCGCCCAGTGGCGCCGGGCGCTGCGCTGCGCGAAGGGCTGGGGAGAGCGATGAACGAGATCAGGCGCGGCGGACGACGCAGCGATCACCGTCAAGCGCTGGAGCAAGAGGCGCCTTTCGACCTGCTGATCATCGGCGGTGGAGCCAGCGGCGCGGGTGCGGCGCTCGACGCGGTCACCCGCGGCCTGAAGGTCGCCTTGCTCGAGCGCGACGACCTGTCGGCCGGCACCAGCAGCCGCAGCACCAAGCTCATCCACGGCGGCGTCCGCTACCTCGAGAAGGCCGTCAAGCGGCTCGACCGCACCCAGTTCGCGCTGGTCCGCGACGCACTGCACGAGCGAGCGGTCCTGCTCCGCAACGCGCCGCACTTGTGTCACGCGCTGCCGTTGGTGACGCCGCTCTACGCCACGCTGCAGGTGCCCTACATCATGACCGGCCTCAAGATGTACGACTGGCTTGCCGGTCGGACGAACCTGCACCCGAGCCGCTTCGTCAACGCCCGCGAGGCGAAGCGCCGCTTCCCGCAGCTGAAGGCAGCCGGGCTGCGCGGCGGCGTGATCTACTACGACGGCCAGTTCGACGACGCCCGCATGAACGTCGCCATCGCCCTCAGCGCCGCCGAGCGCGGCGCCGTGATCGTCACGCACGCAGAGGTCACGGCCCTGCATCACGAGGGCGGCCGGGTCGCGGGCGTCACGGTCCTCGATCGGTTGAGCGGCGAGCGCGTCGAGGTCGGCGCCCGCGCGGTCGTGAACGCGACTGGCCCGTACGCGGACTCGGTGCGCCGGCTCGACGATCCCGAGGCCGAGCCGATGCTCTCCGCATCGTCCGGGATCCACATCGTGCTCGACGGGCGCTTCGCGCCGCCCGACACTGGCTTGCTGATCCCCCAGACCGAGGACGGGCGCGTGCTGTTCCTGCTGCCCTGGCTCGGCTCGACGCTCATCGGGACGACGGATCAACCCGCGCCCGTGGTGGACGATCCCGAGGCTAGCGAGCAGGAGATCGAGTACATCCTGCGCCATTTGGAGCGCTACTTCGACGTGCCCGTGACGCGCGGCGACGTCAAGGCCGCCTGGTCGGGCTTGCGGCCGCTGGTGTCCGACCCGACGGCGAGCGACACCGCCCGCCTCTCGCGCGATCACGTCGTGCACGTCAGCGACAGCGGCTTAGTGACGATCGCCGGCGGCAAGTGGACGACCTACCGTCGCATGGCGACCGACACGGTCGACGCCGCCATCACGGCGGGCCGCCTCGGCGACGTGCCGCGGCCCGCGACGGTCGACCTCAAGCTGGTCGGCGCAGAGCGCCTGGACCCGGACGGCGTCGCCGCGCTGCAAGCACGCGGTTTCGAGGCCGACGTCGCGGACTACCTGCACCACGCGTACGGCGATCGCGCCGAGCTGGTGGCGGAGCTCGCCACGGACGGCCTCGGTGCGCGCCTCGCGGCAGATCACCCGTACCTCGAGGCCGAGGTCGTGTACGCGCAGCGGCACGAGTTGGCGGTGTCCGCCGCCGACGTGCTGTACCGCCGTACCCGGCTGGGGTTCCTCGACGAGGCCGCCACGGCGGCAGCGATGCCGCGCGTGGAGGCGCTGCTCGAAAGCTAGCGCGGTCGCGGGCGTCAAGGGACACTTGTCCATTGTTGTCCTGAAGAACGTTCGTACACTTGAGTATAGCTGCGCCATGGAGGCGTTTTCGCGCCTGCTCCGGGCGTGCCTCCAGCGCTCAGTGTTCGATCGGCCGTCGGCGTGCCGCGGCCGGCCGGCGTCGCCGGTCCGAGTTGGTGGCACACCACAGGGGCCGCGGCGATGAGCGGCCCGCTTCCCAGTCCGTCCTGTGTTCGCCTGGTGCACTGCGCCCCGCTGGGAGGGTCAACACGTGAGAACGCATCGTCTAGGGAGACCGAGCCGCCTCGGCGCTGTCGGCTGCGTTGCGCTCCTGCTGCTGCTCGCTGGCTGCGAACTGCCGATCGCGCTCATGCCCCGTGGACCGGCCGCCGCAGAGATCGTTCGGCTGTGGTGGCTGCTCTTCTGGACCGCCGCGCTCGTGAACGTCATCGTGTTCGCGCTCTTGGCCGTGGCCTTCGTGCGTGCGCGGGCGATCGGGCGCGCGCGCGACGAGGCCGGCCTGCCAGAGCTGAGCGGGAACGCCGACACCGGCGGCCGCGACGCTCGCGGCCCCGTCTCGTGGCTCGAGGGCCGCACCACCGGCTTCGTGCTGATCGGCGGCGGCATCATCCCCGCGGTGATCTTGCTGGCGACGACCGTCATGACGCTCGCCAGCCTCGACTGGTTCGACGCCCGCAGGGACGACGACTACGCGTTCACCATCACGGTAACCGCAAACCGCTTCTGGTGGGACGCCGAGTACCCCGACCACGGCTTTCGTACCGCCAACGAGATCCACGTGCCGGTGGGCGAGAAGATCAGGATCGAGCTGGAGACCGCCGACGTCATCCACTCGTTCTGGGTGCCGCAGCTCCACGGCAAGCTCGAGCACGTGCCCGGCAAGACCAACGTCAAGTTCATCGAAGCCGACGAG
>SKMG01000399.1 GCA_007121175.1 Trueperaceae bacterium
CAGCATGGATGATCGTGTGCTCCCTCGCCTTGCTGGCGACCGCATGCGCGCCCACCTGGCGGCCATGCCGGCGGTGGTCCTCACCGGCGCGCGCCAGACGGGCAAGGGTACGCTCGCCCGTGCGCTGCGCCCCACCGGCCGCTACGCTACGCTCGACGACCTCGACGTGCGCGAGCTCGCCGAGCGCGACCCCGATGCGCTCATCGGAGGCGCCGGCCCGGTCATCCTCGACGAGGTGCTCCGTGTACCCGACCTGCTGCATAGCGTGAAGCGCGCGATCGATCACCGACGCGAACGGGGACGGTTTCCTGCTGACGGGCTCAGCGAACCTGCTGCTCCTCGAGCGCGTGTCGGAGTCGCTCGCCGGACGCGTCGTACCTGACCCTCTGGCCTATGACACGGCGCGAGCAGCGGGGCGAGGGGCGCTGCCGCTGGGACGACCTGCTCGCCAGCACCGACGGCACCTGGCCCGACGTGCTCGCAGCCGGATCGGGCATACCGGACGACTGGCGGGCCTTGGTGCGGCGCGGCGGGTTCCCGACGCCCGCGCTGGAGCTGCCGGACGATCAGGCTCGCGCCAGCTGGTTCGAAGCCTACGTCCGCACCTACGTCGAGCGCGACCTGCAAGCCCTCTCCGCCATCACCGCCCTCCCAGACTTCCGCCGCACCATGCGCGCCGCCGCACTCCGGCTCGGCCAAGTGCTCAACCAGACGGACCTCGCGCGCGACGTCGCCGTACCACAACCCACCGTCCACCGCTGGCTCAACCTGCTCGAGGCCTCCTACCTGATCGTGCGCCTTCCCGCGTACGCGACCAATCGCACTACACGGCTGATCAAGAGCCCCAAGCTCTTCTGGAGCGACGTCGGCCTCGCGCTACACCTCGCAGGCAGCACGGAGCCGACCGACTCTCACCTCGAGAACCTCATCCTGCACGACCTACTCGTGTGGCGCGACGCGAGCGCCTCGCGAACCGAGCTGCATCACTGGCGCACCGCCGACGGGCGCGAGGTGGACCTGGTGATCGAGGCCGACGGCATGCTCCTCCCGATCGAAGTCAAGAGCACCAAGCGACCGCGCGTCGCGGACACCGCCGGCCTCCGAGCGTTCCGCGCCGTCCACGCCGATCAGGCCCGCGCCGGCCTCCTCCTCCACGACGGCGACCGCACCGAGTGGCTCACCGGAGACGTACTCGCCGTGCCGTGGTGGCAGGTGCTGTGACGTTCGACACGGTAGCCACACCACCGGTCCTCCATCTCGCCGCGGCGCATGCCGCGCGGCGGGCGTACCCTCGATCAAGCGAAGGAACGGCTTAGCCATCAGGCTCCTCCCGCTGCGCGAGATGGCGCTCCCAGATGCGCTCGGCGACACGGATCGTGCGCCGATACCAACGCTCGCTGCCGCGCTCGTCGCCGGCCACCAGGGGCAGCGCCTCACGCCTCGGGTCGAAGGCATAGAGAACACGGTATGGCCGGCCACAGTGCTGCACACGGAGCTCCTTCGAGTTCGACATCGTCGTGTCGCTCAGGGGTGTCTGCGTACGGGCGCGACCTGACACCACACGCCATTCGCGATTCGCGAACCACGAATGCTAGACTGCTCGTATGCTCCGACCCCAAGACCTCGCGGTCGCCGTGGTGCTGGCCCTACCCGACATCGGCGCCTGGACCTACGCGTCCCTCGCGGCGAGGCTCGAGTTGAGCGCATCGGAGGCACATGCGGCGGTCAGGCGCGCCGGTATGGCGGGGCTCGTCCGCGGGCGAGCGGTCGACCGTCGTGCCCTACTCGAGTTCCTGGAGCATGGGGTGCGGTACGCGTTCTACGCGATCCGTGGCGCGCCGACGCGCGGGGTACCTACGGGCGTGCTGGCCCCCCCACTCAACGCCCTCATGGCTGCGCAGGAAGGTCCCGTGTGGCCGTCCGCTGAAGGCGGCTCGCGCGGGTACGCACTGGAACCGCTGTACCGGACGGCGCCGGCGGCCGCGCAACGCGACACGCGTGTGCACGAAGTGCTCGCGTTGATCGATGCGCTCCGCGAGGGCGGGGTCCGCGAGCGCGAGTTGGGAATGCGCGAGCTGCGGCTGCGCCTCGAGCGTCCGATGAGGCCCAGCGGCGGTGGTTGACGCCAGGGAGATTGTCGTCCGCGTGGCCCGCGCACTGCGACGCCTCGGGCTCGTCGATGCCGTGTTCGTTGGCGGCGCCACGGTGGAGTGGTACATCACGGACCCGGCGCTCCTCGCCCCCCGCGTCACAGTGGATGTCGACGTCGTCGTCGACATCGCGACCCGGCACCAGTTCTACGGCATCGAAGCTCGCCTTCGCGACGCCGGACATGAACCCGACCCAGATGGCCCTATCGGACGCTGGCGCATCGCCGGGGTACCCGTCGACCTCATCCCCGCGGGGGGCGAGGTCCTTGGGTTCACGAACCGCTGGTACCGCCTTCTGGTCGACACGGCCGTGACACGAGAAGTTGCCCCCCAACTCCGGGTCCGCATGGCAACACCGGCGATGTTCCTCGCAGCAAAGCTCGAGGCGCATCGTGACCGTGGCGCGGCCGACCCGTGGTTGAGCCAGGACCTGACCGACATCGTGTCACTCGTCAATGGGCGTGAGTCGTTACTCGCCGAGGTCCGCGCCCTGCCGCCCGAACCCCGGGAGTTCATCCGCTCCAGCCTCCGCGTCCTGCTCGCCGACGCCGACTTCGCCTTCGTCATCCAGGCCCACCTTCCGCCTGACGACGCAAGCCATGGGCGCGCAGAGTCCATCCTCGAGCGACTCAGGCAGCTGGCCAACGGGTGAAAGGCCATCCGTTGTCGCGACAGCTGCTAGAGCGCTGAAGGCTACCCGACCCTACTCGCTCACGAAGCCGAGCCCCCACACGCATCGGCCGCAGCCCGCCGGGCCCACAGACCGGCCGATCCCGCCATCAGCCCCAGCGCGCCGTGACGGTGCAGGCGCCAACTGCGAGGCAGGATCTCGGCC
>SKMG01000071.1 GCA_007121175.1 Trueperaceae bacterium
CCGCCGAGGCCGATGCTGCCGAGTCCGGCGCAGGCTCGCCGCAGCTTCTCGGCGACGGTGACGGCCTCGGTGAGCGAGGTGTTGGGCAGTAGGATGGCGAACTCCTCGCCGCCGTAGCGAGCTGCGACGTCCTGCTCGCGGGTGTGTGCGGCCAGTGCGGCGGCGATGGACTGCAGCACCCGGTCGCCCTGCTGGTGTCCGTGGGTGTCGTTGATGCGCTTGAAGTGGTCGATGTCGATCACCAGTACCGAGAGCTGCCCCTGCTGGCGTTGCGCGACCGCGACCATTTCGACGAGGCTGTTCTGGAACACCATGCGGTTCTTCAGGCCGGTCAGCGCGTCGGTGGTGGCCTGTCGCTCGAGCGTGGCGTTGAGCGCCTCGAGCTCGCGCTTCGTCGCCTCGAGCTCGGACAGGGCCGACACCAGCGAGGCGTTGGCATGGCGGAGTTCGCGTACGCGGCGCTCGAGGCTGCGGTTGAGGGCAGCGACCTCCGCTGCGTGGCGCCTGCGCTGTGTGACGTCACGGGCGGTGACCGAGACCGACGTGGTGCGACCCGCCTCGTCGCGTACCGGAGCGAGCGTGAACTCGGCGTGGAAGTGCTCTCCGCCGGCGTGCCGGCACTCGAGCTCCTGATTGCGTAGCACCTCGCCAGAACGGGCCGCCTCGACGAGTGAGATGAGGGTGGGCGCCAGAGCGTCCTCGACCAGGATGCCGACCGACTGGCCGAGCGCATGCCGCCTCTCGAGGCCGAACATCTCCTGCGCGCCCTGGTTCCAAGTCGCGATCGCGTCGTGCCCATCGATCGCGAGGATGGCGTCCGTGGCGTGCTCTACGATGCTCGCCAGGTACTGGTTCGAGACCACCAGGCCGCGCTGCGTTTCACTGTCGTCGACGACCTGCTGCCGCATCTTGGCGTTCATGCGGTCGTACTGAGCGCGCAGGCCCGTGCGCTTCAGCGTGTCGTGGGCCGCGGCTCGGATGAGGTCAGGGAGGCGCGCGTCGCCGGCGCCGATCAGGCTCCAGTGGTCCCCGAGGCGCGGCGCGAAGGTCGTGGCCTTACGGAACTCCTCGAGGTGCTCGGGCGGCACGATGATGAGCATCTGGAGCAGCGGCGCGATCTGGTGGATCTTGCGCGCGACGGCGAGCGGATTGCGCACCGCCGGCGTGAGGACGACCGCAGCCGGCGGCGGCTCGGCACCGAGCAGCGAGGCTTGCAGCGTCTCGAGGTGGTGCGCATGCCGCAGCGGGCGCAGTGCCAGGGCGCCCTCCTCGAGCGGCGGCAGCGCCCCGCCGGGTAGCGTCGCCTCGACCTCGCCGCCGACGACGAGGACCGTGGCGACCGGCGCGCTCACGCTGTACCCGGCGCGCGTGCGGCGGCGGCCACGGAGCGGCTCACAAGAGCGGCATGCCGAGCAGCGCTCGTCCCGTCCACTGCCTCAGGATATGGCTGGTCGGCGCCATCACGTGGCTGGCCCGCGCGTCGCGCAGCAGCCGGGCGAGGCGCGAGTTCTGGCGATAGGCGGAGCCGCCACACAGCGTCATGGCCCGGTTCGTCACCGACACCACCGTCTCGGCTGCCAGCGCCTTGGTCATGAAGATCCAGGGTAGCGCGTCCGCCTGCCCGGCGTCGGCCCGGCGAGCGGCGTCGTAGACGAAGCCGCGACTCGTCTGCACGGCGGCCCACATGTCCGCGAGCTCCTGCTGCAGCACGGGCAGGGCGGCCAGGGTCTCCCCGGAGTGCGAGAAGTGCCGCGTCCGCAGGTGCTCGGTGGTGAGGTCGAGGGCCGCTCGCGCGATGCCCAGGTAGGTGGCCGACATCGCCGCCAGGAAGTACGGCGTGACGATCTCGAAGACGTACCAGTCCTGATCGCCCTCCTCGCCGAGGAGGTTCTGCCGCGCTACTCTGACGCGCTCGAGGCGGACCCCACGAGACGAGTTGCCCCGCATGCCGAACCCATCCCACGGTTCGAGCCAGGCGTCTGCGAGCTGCTCGGCGTCGACGATCAGGCAGCTGAACTCGCCGGCCCGCGCGTCCGGGTCGCTGGCGATGGTCGAGACGACGTACGAGTCGGCACGCCCACCGCTGGTGACGAACTGCTTCGTCCCGTCGACGACGTAGATGTCGCCTTCGCGCCGCAACGAGGTTTCGGTGACGTAGAAGTTCGAGCCGGGACCGCTCTCGGACAGCGCGAGGCTGGTCACGTGACGGCCCGCCGCGATCGGCTCGAGGTAGTGGCGTCGCTGGTACGGCGTGGCCTTGGCGGCGATCACGGCGGTGCCGACGCAATGCATGCCGTAGCACATGGCGGTGGAGGCGCACGAGCGGCCGATCGCCTCGGTCACGGCGAGCAGACCCAGCATGCCCTGCTCCTCCCCGCCTGCCGTCCGCGGGGCGACCAGGCCCATCAGTCCTGCCCCGGCGAGCGCACGCATAGCGTGTGCGGGCCACGCCGCGCTGCGGTCGATCTCGTCGGCCTTCGGGCCGATGGTTTCGCTGGCTACGCGCTCGGCGGTGTCCCGCAGGTCGCGGAGGCGGTCGGGGAGGTCGTGGTCCATGGTTCCGTCGGCGGGCAAGGGCGCCGAGACGACAGTATGGCGCACGAGGAAGTGGTTCGGATGTGTACCTGCCGCTGCGCCTGGGATCTGAGCCCATTTCGTCCAGGACGGGGATCCCGGAGAGGGTTGCGCAGCCGCGCCTCCCGCGGCTAGTATGCCTTGGGCTCTCCGGAATGGGCGACCGGAAAGGCCTCGGTACCCTGCCGAGCGTTGCCCTATGCCGTCGACACTTTCACCGAAGAACCGCACCGAGGCGGTGGCGTCATGATCAGCGAGCTTCACATGCATCAGCGCATCGATGCGCTGGCACGACGACAGCGGGTGATCAACGAACTCGGCCGAGCGGCGTTGGCGGGCGTCTCGCTGACCGGACTCGAGCACCAGTGCCAGCTGGCGTTGAGCGAGTTCACCGACGCCAAGGTCC
>SKMG01000304.1 GCA_007121175.1 Trueperaceae bacterium
CGTCGACGACCTGCTCTCGCGTATGACGCTCCTCGAAGAGCCGGCGCAGCGCCATGTGCCGGCCGAGGTGCCGGTCGACGTACGCCTACGCCGCGCGTCCCGGATCACCGTCGAGGCCACGGCGGTGCGCGAGGGGGTGCTCGCCAGCCATGTCACGCTCGACTGAGCGCATGCCTGGCCCAGGGCACCGGGCGCGACCCCGCGCCACGACGGCCCGCCGCCCATCGCTGCGGTCGAGGCTGCTCGCGCTGCTGGCGCTCACCCTCGCGCTGGGCTTGGCATCAGCCCAGCCCCTCACACTCCGCGTCGGCGAGTCGACCGGCCCCATCTCGCCGTTTGGCATCACCGGCTTCAACGTCGGGATTGCGATGGCGGTGGTCCTCAACCTCGAGGAGTTCGACGCGATCGACGTCCTCTCGCTGCGTTATCCGCCCGGCAACGACGCCGACAACTGGCCGCTCACCACCGACATGATGGACGCCATCCGCATCAACTGGCAGCTGCTCGGCGAACCGGATCTGCACCTGGTGACGAACTTCTTCGAGGGCCCCGAGCACGCGGTCGGGGTGGCGCGTTACCTCGGCGAGCTCGACATGCTGCCCCGCTGGTGGGCGGTCGGCAACGAACCCGACCTGTATCCGCAGAACCGTATGGACCCATCCTGGACCGCAGAGGTGTACTGCGAGCGCTTCCGGGCGACCCGCGCCGCGCTCGAGGCCGAGCTCGGCGAGGTGACGATGACGGGCCCTGCGGTGTCGAACGTGCATCCCGCCGCGCTCGACTACCTGCGCGAGGTGATCACGCGCTGCGGCGACGTCATCGACGTGCTCACCCTGCACGTCTACCCCACGGACGGCACCGCCAGCGACGAAGCCGCGCTGGCCACGTCGCGTGACCTCGGTGACGTGATCGCGCGAGTCCGTGGCTGGCTCGCCGATCCGGTGGTCAACCCACTCGGGTACGGGCGCGACATCCGACTCGGCGTCACCGAGTTCGGCCTCTCGTGGCGCTCGACGAACTTCCGCCACCTCGAGGACATGGTCGCGGCGCTGTGGCTGGCCGAGACGCTCGGACAGTTGGCCACCTGCGGCGTTCACCTCGGCCAGTACTTCGCGCTGCAGTACATGGGCGGTCACGGGCTCATCGACCGCAGCGGCTGGGTACGGCACACGTATCACGTCTTCGCGATGCTGCGCGGCTTCGGCGGCGAGACGCGGCGCGTCGAAGGGGGCGACGAACGTCTGGGCGTCTACGCCGCGGACGACGGCGATACCCTGCGGTTGCTGCTGGTCAACCGCTCGCTCGACGCCATCGAGTTGCGGCTCGAGCTCGACCACGCGGGCGGCGATCTCGACGTCCTCACGCTCGACGACCTCATCTTCGACGAGTTGCTCGCGCCGCGAGCCTCACGGAAGAGCCCGGCCGAGGCCGTCGCCGTACCTGCCCGCTCGGTCGTGGTGATCACCAGCGCGCGCTAGCTTTGCCTGCCGCCGCAGCGTCGGTGGCCGGCCGTGAAAAGGAGCGACATGAGCAAGGCCCACCTACGCTTTCCCTCGGACTTCGTCTGGGGAGTGGCCACCGCCTCCTACCAGATCGAGGGTGCCGTCAGCGAGGATGGCCGAGGGCCGTCGATCTGGGACACCTTCAGCGCCGCGCCAGGCACGGTCGAAGGGGGGGCCACCGGCGAGGTGGCCTGCGACCACTACCACCGCTGGGAGCAGGACCTCGATCTCATGCAGAGCCTGGGCGTGAACGGCTACCGCTTCAGCGTCGCCTGGCCCCGCGTGATCCCGAGCGGTACCGGGACCATCAACGAGGCCGGCCTCGACTTCTACGACCGACTCGTCGATGGCCTGCTCGAGCGCGGCATCGCTCCCTTTGCAACCCTCTACCACTGGGACCTACCGCAGCCGCTGCAGGACGCGGGCGGCTGGCCCGACCGCACCACCGCCGACGCCTTCGTGGCCTATGCCGACGCCGTCACGCGCCGCCTCGGCGACCGTGTCGCCGCCTACGCCACCATGAACGAGCCGTGGTGCGCGGCCTTCCTCGGTTACGCCTTCGGCCACCACGCGCCCGGGCTGCGCGATCCGAAGCTGGCATTGCAGGCCGCTCACCATCTCCTACTCGCGCACGGCGCCGCCCTCGAGCCGATGCGGGCGAACGCCCCGGGAGCCCAGCACGGCATCGTGCTCGACTTCAACGCCATCACACCGGCGACCGACGCGCCCGTTGATGCGGCGGCCGCGAAGCGCTTCGACGGCTTCCGCAATCGCTGGTTCTTAGAGCCCGTGCTCCTGGGCCGCTATCCCGCGGACGCTCATGAGGGCTACGGAGAGTTGGCGCCCCGCATCGAGGACGGCGACCTCGAGGTGATCGCGAGGCCGATCGACTTCCTCGGGGTCAACTACTACACCCGAACGATCGTGGCGGACGACCCCGAGGTTCCCCACCTCGCAGCGCGCACCGTACCGTTCGAGGGACCGACCACCGAGATGGGCTGGGAGGTCTACCCGCAGGGCCTCACCGACCTGCTACTGCGGCTGCAGCGGGAGTACCGGGCGCCGCCGCTGTTCGTGACCGAGAACGGTGCCGCCTACGCCGACGAACTGAAGGACGGTGCGGTCGCCGACGTCGAGCGCGTCGCCTACTTCGAGCAGCACATCGCGGCCGTGCACGCCGCCATCGAGGGTGGCACCGACGTGCGCGGCTACTTCGCCTGGAGTCTGATGGACAACTTCGAGTGGGCGTTCGGCTTCAACAAGCGCTTCGGTCTGGTCTACGTCGACTTCGAGACCCAAGAGCGCGTTCCTAAGCGCAGCGCGGGCTGGTACGCCGAGCTGATCAGAGAACAGCGGCCCGCGGCGCCGCTGGAACGCGCATGAGGCCGGCGCGTCCGCCCACGCGCGTAGCACGACGCGGTCGCCGGTGTCACCCTGTGGGGGTACCGGGCGGGCCGCATCTGGAAGCGCAACGC
>SKMG01000201.1 GCA_007121175.1 Trueperaceae bacterium
GCCGCAGCGGCTCGGAGGCCGCGACCGGCTTCAGGCGAGCGCGGCTCGGCGCAGCGCAGCGCTGCGCCCAGCGGGGCGCGAGCGGAGGCCTCGGAGCTGCCGGCGGTCGGCGGCATACCCATCACGCTGCCCGGGCTCGAGCTGCTCGACCCACCCGAGCACAGCAGCGAGGACCCGAAGGAACTCGCGCGCGAGGTGCGGCAGCGAGTGGCGAAGATCGACGCCACGCTCAACAACTTCAAGCTCGAAGGTCGGGTAGTGGCGTCGGTGCGCGGCCCGTCGGTCACGCGCTTCGAGGTCGAGCCGGCGGCCGGCGAGAAGATCAGCCGCTTCGCCAACCTCAGCGACGACCTGGCGTTGGCGATGGCGGTGGGCTCGGTGCGCATCGAAGCCCCGATTCCGGGCAAGAGCGTGATCGGCCTCGAGGTCCCGAACGCGAACCGAGAGTTGATCCGCTTCCGCGAGGCGGTCGACTCGCCCAGCTTCCGCCGCTCCTCCGCGCGGCTGCCGATCGTGCTCGGCAAGTCGATCGACGGCGACATGATGGTCGGCGATCTGGCCCGCATGCCGCACCTGCTGCTCGCCGGCTCGACCGGTTCGGGCAAGTCGGTGGCGGTGAACGCGCTGATCGCCAGCCTGCTCTACCGCTTCCTGCCGACGCAGCTGCGCTTCGTGATGATCGATCCGAAGATGGTCGAGCTCACACCCTTCGACGGCATCCCGCACCTGATCCGTGCGGTGGTGACCAACCCCACCGACGCTGCCGGCGTGCTGCTCGGGGCGGTGTCGCACATGGAGCGGCGCTACAAGATGATGTCGAAGATCGGCGCCAAGAACCTCGACCAGTACAACCACAAGGCGCGCAACCTCGACCTCCCGGAGCTGCCCTTCCTGATCGTGGTGATCGACGAGCTCGCGGACCTCATGATCACCTCCCCCAAGGAGGTGGAGAGCGCCATCATGCGGTTGGCGCAGATGGCGCGGGCAACCGGCATGCATCTGATCCTCGCCACCCAGCGCCCGTCGGTCGACATCCTCACCAGCTTGATCAAGGTCAACGTGCCCGCCCGCATGGCCTTCGCGGTGAGCTCGGGCTTCGACTCGCGCACCATCCTCGACGCGATGGGCGCCGAGCGCCTCATCGGCTGGGGCGACATGCTCTTCTCGCAGCCGGGACTGGTCAAACCCGTCCGCCTGCAGGGGCCGTTCGTGAGCGAGACCGAGATGCTGGCGCTGGCCGACTTCCTGCGGCGTCAGTACTTCGAGGACGAGTTCGTCGAGGCCTACGGCGACGACTTCGAGCCGGCCTCGCCCGACGGCTCCGATGCCACGGGGTACGTCGACTGGAACGACGAGAAGCTGCGCCTCGCCGCCGAGCTCGTGATCAACGAGGGACAGGCGTCGGTGTCGCGGCTGCAGCGACGGCTGCAGGTCGGTCACGCGCGCGCAGGCAAGCTGATGGACTCGCTCGAGGCGCTCGGGGTGGTCGGGCCACACACCGGCAGCAAGCCGCGCGAAGTGCTCGTCGCCTTCGAGGAGCTGCCGCAGATCTTCGGTAAGTGACGGTGTCCGGGCGGTCGAGACCGGATCAGTCGCTCACGACCCGGTATTCTGCCGCCTCGCCGACGGGCTCGAAGCCCACGCGCAGGTAGAGCGCGTTCGAGACGGCGTTGGCGAGGTCGGTGTAGAGGAAACAGACCCGCGCTCCTGCGGCGAGCTCGCGCGCGCAGACCGCCGCGACCAGCGCCTCGGCGTAGCCGTGCCCGCGCAGCCGCACCGGGGTGTAGACCGGGCCGAGCCGCACCCCGTTCGGGGTCCGGCCGCTGCGGCCGGCTAAGCTCACGGGTTGCCCGCGAGCGTCTTCCCACAGGTAGAGCCGCCGCACGCCGTCACCCTGGTACGACGCCCACAGGGAGTCCGGCTCGACGTCGTCGCGGCCCAGTGCCTCGGCGGTGAAGTCGACCAGCCAGCGGGTCACCAGGACTCGGTCGTCCGGCCCCACCAACCGGGCGTTGCCGGCGGCGCGCCGCGCAGGGCGCACCGACCTGAGCCGGTAGATGCCCTCGTGCATGGCCTGGCGCAGATGGCGGCCGGTCCGCTCCTCCCACCAGGCGGCGGCACGCGCGGTGTCGGGCAGCGGCCCCACCATGCCCGGCAGCTCGGGGTCGAGCGCGAGCAGGCGCTCGAGCAGCAGTTCGCGTGCTATCGGGTCGCAGCCCGCGGCGATCAGTAGCGGGTGCGGCGGCGTGCGCAGCAGCACGGCGGCCAGGTCGCCACGCTGGTGCTCGGCGGCCAGCAGGATCGCCTCGACGTAACGCCTGGCAGCGACGTGATCGAGGACCGCGAGCTGCAGGTTGTTGAGCGTCTCGCGCTTGGCGAGGTACGGCAGGGCGATCCGGGCGAAGGCCGCGCGGCCTTCCGGTGTCGGGTCCGCGACCACGACGCGGTAGGGCTGGCCGCTCACGGTGCGTCGTCGGCCGGCACGGTCACGATGCCGGCGTCGGTGCTGATGGTGATGAGTTCGAGAACGGCCGAGGTAGCGGCCGCCGCTGCCGGCGCGGTGTCGGCCTCGGCGCGGGCGGTCTCGGCATCGACGGCCAGGGCGGTGGCGTCCGCCGGCGGGGTCCGGCGCCAGGCGAGCGCGAGGTGGGAGGTGTCGAAGGCCCAGCCGAGGCGCCCGTCGGCCAGCACCACGATCAGGCCGCCGTCGCCGCCCATGGCGTTGACGTCGTCCAACGCCAGCTGCAACGCGCCGCGCAACGAGGCGCCAGCCGCCAGGCGCTCGGCCAGCGTCTTGGCGGTGACCGCGCGCAGGAAGGCCTCGCCCTTGCCGGTGGTCGACACTGCGACGCGGGCGTCGGCGAAGGTGCCGGCCCCGGGCATGGCGGCGTCGCCGACGCGACCGGGCCACTGCCCCAGCAGCCCCCCGGTCGAGGTCGCCGCCGCCAGGGCGCCGGCGCCGTCGAGCGCGACC
>SKMG01000151.1 GCA_007121175.1 Trueperaceae bacterium
GCTCAGCCCGCAGGACCTGCAGGCGCTGGACGGCTTCGCGGAGGTCTCGGCGCGCAACCTGCATCAGGCGCTGCAGCGCTCACAGCAGACGACGCTGCCGCGACTGCTCTATGGCCTGGGCATCCCCGAGGTCGGAGCTGCCGTAGCCCAGTCCCTCGCACTGCGCTTCGGCACCCTGCAGGCGCTCCGTGCGGCGCGTCCGGATGAACTCGAGGCGATCGACGGCGTCGGGCCGGTGATGGCATCGGCGATCCACAGCTTCCTCCACGATCGCCGCAATGCCGTCGTGCTCGACGAGCTCGAGGCGCGCATATCAACCGAGCCGATCGACGCCGTAACGGACGCATCACAGCCGCTACGCGGTAGCACCGTCGTGTTCACCGGCACCTTGCGGCGCTTCACGCGCGAGCAGGCGCAAGCCCTGGTCCAGCACCTCGGCGGCAAGACCGCCAACAGCGTCTCGAGGCGCACGACGCTGCTCGTGGCAGGCGACGAGGCGGGCAGCAAACTCCGCAGGGCGCAGGAGCAGGGAGTCGAAGTCGTTGACGAGGACGACTTCCTCGACCACCTGAGGAGCCTGGGTGTCGATGCTGACGAACTGACCGGTGATGCGCGGTGATTCGGTCACGCCATGCGAGTAACGCCGAGATCGCAGAGCGCCTCGAGCGTGTGGCGGACTTGCTCGCCATCGAAGGGGCCAACGCGTTTCGCGTGCGCGCCTACCGTACCGCTGCCGAGACCATCACCGCGCATCCGGAGTCGATCTCGGCCATGGTGGCGCGTGAAGCCGACCTCACGGCGCTCAAGGGCGTCGGTAAGGACATCGCCGCCGGCGTAGCGGCCCTGGTTCTCACGGGCCGGCTGCCGCAGCTGGAGGCACTCCGAGAACGGGTGCCGCTCGGGCTGCTACAGGTCGTCCAGGTCCCGGGTGTCGGTCCGAAGCGTGCGCACACGCTCTGGCAGCAGCTCGGGGTGACGGACCTCGATTCTCTGGAGCGCGAGGCGCGCGCTGGGCGCGTCGCCAGCCTGCCAGGGTTCGGTACGGCTTCGCAGGCCAAGGTCCTGAGCGGGATCGAAGGGGTGCGCAACCGGTCAAGCCGCTTCCGCCTGGGCGACGTCGACGCCTTGGCTCGGCCGCTCGTGGATCTGGTGCGCGCCGCCAACGGCGTGCAGCGCGCGGTTCTGGCCGGCAGCCTGCGTCGAGGGCGCGAGACGGTCGGCGACGTCGACCTCGTGGCCAGCGCGGATGAACCGGGAGCGCCAAGCGTGGCCTTGCGGGAGTCCTTGCTCGTGCGTGAGGTGCTCGCGAGCGGCGACACCAAGACCAGCGTGCTGCTCGAAGGCGGTTTGCAGGTGGATCTGCGGGTGGTGGCCGACGGCAGCTTCGGGGCAGCGCTGCTGTACTTCACGGGCTCGAAGAGCCACAACGTGACGCTGCGTCAACGCGCCGTCGCGCGTGGTCTGAAACTCTCGGAGTACGGGCTCGAACGCTCCAGCGATGGAGCGACGCTCGCAGCCGCCGAGGAAGCCGACGTGTACCGAGAGCTCGGCCTCGAGTGGATCCCGCCCGAGCTACGCGAAGACCGCGGTGAGATCGACGCGGCGGCATCCGCCGGACTACCGGTGTTGGTCGAACTCGGCGACGTCCGTGGTGATCTCCACTGGCACACGACCTGGTCCGATGGTGTCGACACCGTCGAGGCGATGCTGCGAGCATGCGCCACTCGCGGTTACGCCTACGCCGCCGTCACCGATCACAGCCAGGCGTTGCGGATGACGGGGGGGTTGGATGCCCAGAAGCTGGCGCGCCAGTGGGAGGCGCTCGACGCTCTCGACGAGGCGCGCGCGCAGGCTGGTGACATGACGCCCGTGCTGTTGCGTGGCCTCGAGGTCGACATCCTCAAGGATGGGCGCCTCGACCTCGACGAGGAGTGGTTGGTGCGCCTCGACCTCGTAGTCGCCTCGGTCCACTCGCACTTCGGCCTTCCCCAGGCCGAGCAGACCGAACGGATGGTGCGCGCGCTACGCCACCCGCAGGTCAACGTGCTGGCGCACCCGAGTGGCAGGTTACTCGGTCGCCGGGACCCATACGACGTCGACCTCGATGCCGTCTTCGAGGCCGCTGCCGAAGCGCGCGTGGCCGTCGAGTGCAACGCTGCGCCGTCCCGGCTCGACGCCAACGACATCGACCTGATGCGAGCCGTTCGTGCCGGCTGCACCGTCGTCATCAACACCGACGCCCATAGCGTCAAGGGCCTCGACGACATGCGTTATGGCATCCTCACCGCCCGCCGCGCCTGGCTCGGCAGTCAGCAGGTGCTCAACTGCTGGCCGCTCGAGCGCGTGCGCGCCTTCCTCGAACGCGCCCCGTGAAGCGCTACCGCGATTTGGCGCGATGGCGCTCGGCCCGGCCGCTTCATGTCAGACTGGTCTCGACACGGCGCCGTGCGCCGTCGGCGCCGCCACTCCATCGCTCTTCGCTGCGTGCGCGTCGCGCCCGCTCCGCCGAGGCTCACCGTGCCGAGTCACACATCACGTCGCCACCGTCTGGTCATGCCGCGCTCGCGACTGCGTTCGCTCGTCATGCTGCTGTTCGTCCTGTTGGGACTCGCGCTGACCCGTGACGACCTCGCACGTTCGCCGTACGGTCCGGTCGCGAGCGACATGCTCGAACGCCTCCATGCGCTCGAGGCGCCGTGCGAGATGGCGATCGACCCGGGGATGCGCTGCTTCACGATCGTGCCCGGCACCGTTGCCGGCGCCGCGGAGGTGCTGGAGAGCGCCTTGACCGAGTACGGTGGCACGCTGACACGCTCGGCCTGGCGTTCTGCCAACGGCGTGCACCACGTTGTCGTGTGGTTGCTCGACGATGTGTGGGGCGCGCTCGAGCTGTGGCTCACCGAGCCCGACGGCCAGATGGTGGCCGGACGCCTGCTGTATGTGCCGAAGCGACGCAACGGCGCGCCTTGA
>SKMG01000290.1 GCA_007121175.1 Trueperaceae bacterium
CATGCGCTCTCCTTTACGCCCGAGGGTGTGGGCGGTGGTAATCGGGTGGCAGGTTCGTCCGAGCGGCGCTCGAAGGCGAGCGGCCGCGGGCGTCGATGTCACAACAGGGTGCGCTCGACCCCGCGTGGCGTGACCAGCCAGGCCGCCTCGAGCGCGGCGTCGGAGGTGAAGCGCAGGCGGTAGTCGTCGTCGCCGAACGCCTCCACCGTCACGCGCGCGCCGCGCGGGAGGTCGAGGTCGACCAGGACGTTGGTGGTGTAGACGCCGAGCCGCAGACGCCCGATCTCCATCCGGTGGAAGGCCTCCTGAGCAGCGCGCTCGACCTCCCGCGCGGCCGGTGTGTCGAAGGCCGGGGCCGCCTCCTGCGCCGGCGGCGGCCGGCCGTCTTCGGCCGGTTCGATCGCTGCCGTGCCGGGGGTGCACCCCCCGATGACGAGCAGCGCCGCGGCGCACAGGGCGACCAGCACGGGCGAGCTTCGCAGGAGCGGCGACCGGCGTCGCGTGAAGCGCATGGCCACCAATCTAGCAGGTGCGCCGCGCTCCGCGCCGCCGCCTCTCGCCGCGGCCAGCTGGCTCCGGGCGCGTTGGCGGGCGCGCCTCACTCCGGCGCCTCGCTCAGGACGGCCGCCAACCCGACGTGGACCACGTAGCGCTGCGCCCCGCGGAGTCGCTGGTACTTCAGCAACAGTGCGAACAGCTCGCGCTGGAACGCCTTGGCGTCGGGGTGGTCGAGCATCACCTGGTCGCGCCAGGCGGAGAGCGCCGCAGGCATGTGGTCGTCGAGCATGATGGCGTTGGCATCGGGCGCCAGCGCAGTCTGCACCTGGAGGCGGCCGTGGCCGTCGCGGTAGATGCGCGTGCCCCAGGTGCCCAGCCCCTCTAGGCGTGCGCGGACCACGTTGTGGCGCAGCAGCCGGTCCCAGTAGGCCTCGCGTTCGGCCAGCGCGCCCTCGAGGGAGTCGGCGCCGGTCGCCTCGAAGGGCACGAAGAAGACGTCTGCGCTCGCGCGGTAGCGGCGTACGGCGCGTCCCGCGCGCGGCACGCTCGCCACGCAGCCCAGCAATCCGAGCTGCTCGAGCCGACGGATGCGCTTCAGGACGGTGTTGGGCAGTTCGCCCGTCAGCCGGGCGGCCTCGCCCACGCTGCGGGTGGCGCCGAGGAACGGCTCCAGTTGGCGAAGGCTGAACGGGCGCAGGAGCCAGCGCGCGGCGGCCGGCTCGGAGACCACCATGGTGACCGCGTTCGGCAGCCCCGCGGGCGCGTCCGGATCGCCCAGCCCGTGGGTGCGGCCGCCCCGCCTTGCCGCCGTGTCCCTACGTGACTCGTCCTCTTCCATGTCAGGTTGGAGCGTAGCAGACTGATTGCAACACGGTCGCCACTGGTCACCGTCGTACAGCGGCCGTCGCGATGAGGCGGAGGAGACGACATGCCCGAGCGTAGTCCCAAGAACAGTTTCGGCGCCCGTTCTCGGTTCGACACGGGGAGCGGCGAGGCCTACTACTACCGTCTCGCCACCCTGCAAGAGCAGGGCTTGGGCGAGGTCGAGCGCCTACCGTTCAGCATCAAGATCCTGCTCGAGAGCCTGCTGCGCAACGAGAACGGCTACGACGTCACCGAGGACGACGTCGCGCGGCTCGCCGGCTACGACGCGGCCGCACCGGCTCAGGTCGAGCTGCCGTTCAAGCCGGCCCGGGTTGTGCTGCAGGACTTCACCGGCGTACCAGCGGTCGTGGACTTAGCGGCCCTGCGCGCCGCGATGCATCGCATGGGCGGTGATCCCAAGGCGATCAACCCACTGGTGCCGGTCGATCTGGTCATCGACCACAGCGTGCAGGTCGATGAGTACCAGGGCCCGCTCGCGCTCGCGACCAACGCCAGCATCGAGTTCGAGCGCAACCGCGAACGCTACGAGTTCCTGCGCTGGGGTCAGGCCGCCTTCGACAACTTCTCGGTGGTGCCGCCGGCCTCGGGGATCGTGCACCAGGTGAACCTCGAGTACCTCTCGCGGGGCGTGCTGCACGCGCCGCACGGCGACCTCGAGGCGGTCTACCCCGACTCCCTGGTCGGCACCGACAGCCACACGACGATGATCAACGGTCTCGGCGTCGTCGGCTGGGGGGTCGGCGGTATCGAAGCCGAGGCCGTGATGCTGGGTCAGCCGGTCTACATGCTCACCCCGGAGGTGGTCGGCTTCAAGCTGATCGGCCGCCTGCCGGAGGGTGCGACGGCCACCGACCTGGCGCTGGTGGTGACGCAGGTGCTGCGGCGCCACGGCGTCGTCGGCAAGTTCGTGGAGTTCTTCGGCCCGGGCCTGTCGAGCATGACGCTGCCCGACCGCGCCACCATCGCCAACATGGCGCCCGAGTACGGCGCCACCATGGGGTTCTTCCCGACCGACGACGAGACGCTGCGCTACCTCACCCAGACCGGGCGCCTGCCCGATGAGGTGGAGCTCGTCGAGCGCTACGCCAAGGCCAACGGGCTGTTCCACGAAGACGGCATGGCCGATCCGCTGTTCCAGGAGACGCTCGAGCTCGACCTCTCGACGGTCGAGCCCAGCCTGGCCGGGCCCAAGCGCCCGCAGGACCGCATCGTGCTTCGTGACATGAAGCGCCTCTGGCACGAGGCGCTCGCGGCGCCGCCAGAGGCGAGGGGCTTCGGGCTCGACGAGGAGGCCCGTGCGCGCAGCGCGCCGCTGCGGCTCGGCGACAACGAGTACGATCTGCGCCACGGCGACGTGGTGATCGCCGCGATCACGTCGTGCACCAACACCAGCAATCCCAGCGTGATGCTCGCCGCGGGCATGGTGGCCAAGAAGGCTGCGGAGCGCGGGCTCAAGGCCAAGCCGTGGGTGAAGACCTCGCTGGCGCCCGGCTCACGCGTGGTGACGGAGTACCTCGACGATGCCGGGCTCACGCCCTACCTCGAAGCGGTCGGCTTCTACACCGTCGGTTACGGCTGCAC
>SKMG01000405.1 GCA_007121175.1 Trueperaceae bacterium
CCCGCCCGGGCACCTATGCGGAGGACGCGATGTACACGATCGACCTGACGGGCAAGACCGGCCTGGTGATGGGTGTGGCCAATCAGCGCTCGCTGGCGTGGGCGATAGCGCAGCCGCTACGCGAGGCCGGCGCCACGCTCGCCTACTCGTACCAGGGTGAACGCCTCCGGCCGACCCTCGAGGAGCTCACCGACGGCGACGACGCGCTGCTGTATGCCTGCGACGTCAGCGACGACGGCGAGCTCGACGGGCTGTTCGCGGCGGTCGGCGAGCGCTTCGGCCACCTCGACTACCTGGTGCACGCGCTCGCCTTCGCGCCGGCTTCGACCTTCGAGCGGCCGTTCGTCGAGACCGAGCGCGAGCACTGGCACCTCACGCTCGACGTATCGGCGTACTCGCTGGTCGCCGCGGCCAGGCGCGCTGCGCCGCTCATGTCGGCGGGCAGCAGCATCCTGACGCTCACGTACCTCGCTGCCGAGCGGGTGGTGCCTCACTACAACCTGATGGGCGTGGCCAAGGCTGCCCTGGAAGCGTCGGTGCGCTACCTCGCCTACGACCTAGGACCTCGCGGCATCCGCGTCAACGCGCTCTCCGCCGGTCCGGCGCGGACCGTCGCGGCCCGCTCCATCGCCGGCTTCGGCGACATGTACGGCGCGACGGGAAAGCTCTCGATGCTGCAGCGCAACATCGAGAACGAGGAGGTCGGCGCCTTCGGCTTCGCGCTGCTCGCCAGCCCGCTCGGCGGCGGCGTCACCGGCGCGACCGTGTACGTCGACGCGGGCTTCCACGCGATCGGCATGTTCTTGCCGCAGCGCGACGGCTGACGCGCCGCCCGATGTGCAGCCTGCGGGTCATCCCGGTCCAGCGCGAGGTGCTGGCCGACCTCGAAACGCCGCTCACCGCCTACCTGAAGGTGGCCGGGCACCCGAGCTTCCTGCTCGAGTCCGTCGAGCAGGGCGAGCGGGTTGCCCGCTGGTCGTTCATCGGCACCGGTGAGCGGAGCCGCATCGAGGTGCGCGGCTCGCTGCTGCACCGTTCGGGTGCGAGCCCCGGGTCGGTCGAGGCGGTCGATCCGCTGCGCGCGCTGTGGGAGCACACCGTGCGCCCGGTGGTCGAGGGCGGCGCCGTGCCACCGTTCTGGGGCGGCGCCGTGGGCTACGCCTCGTACGACCTGGTCCGTCGCTACGAGCGGCTGCCGGACACCAATCCCGATGAGCTCGGGGTGCCCGAGATGTGCTTCGTGGAGCCCGAGGTCGTCATCGCCTTCGACCACCTGCGGCGCACCATCGCGATCGTCGCTCCCGCCGATGCCGACGACGAGGCCGATCAGCTGCGGGCGCGCTCCGTGGTCGACGCCACCTACGGGCGCCTGCGCGGCCCGCTCCCGGGCGTACCCGGCGACCGGGCCGGGCGACGCACGGAGTTCAGCGCCAACTTCACGCCCGAGGGCTTCCGGCAGGCCGTGCGCAAGGCAGTGGCGTACGTGCACGCCGGAGAGGTGTTCCAGGTGGTTCCCAGCCAGCGGCTGTCCGCCGAGCTCGGAGTGCACCCGTTCGCCCTCTACCGCGCGCTGCGGCATGTGAACCCCAGTCCCTACCTCGGCTACCTCGACCTAGGCCCGGTGACCCTGGTTGCCAGCAGTCCGGAGAGCCTGGTGCGTTCGGACGGCCGCCGCGTCGAGACGCTGCCGATCGCCGGGACGCGCCGGCGCGGCGCGACGGCCGAGGAGGACGAGGCGCTCGCCGAGGAGCTCAGCAACGACGCCAAGGAGCGCGCCGAGCACGTGATGCTCGTCGACTTGGGGCGCAACGACCTCGGTCGGGTGTGCCGCTTCGGCAGCGTGCAGGTGCCCGACCTCATGCGCGTCGAGCGCTACAGCCACGTCATGCACTTGGTCTCGACGGTGTCCGGCGAGCTGGCGCCGGGCCGCACGCCGCTCGACGCCCTGGCCGCGACGCTCCCGATGGGGACCGCGTCGGGTGCGCCGAAGATCCGCGCCATGGAGATCATCGATGAGCTCGAGCCGGTCAAGCGTGGCCCCTACGCCGGCGCCTTCGGCTACGTGTCGCACTCTGGGCGCATGGACATGGCGCTCACGCTGCGGACGATGGTCGTCGCCGGCGGCCGCGTGCACCTCCAGGCGGGCAGCGGCATCGTCGCCGACAGCGAGCCAGAGGCGGAGTACCAGGAGTCGCTCAACAAGCTCGCGGCCCTGCGCCGCGCTGTCGACATGGCCACCGAGGGCCTGGCGTGAGCGCGGCCGACGGCGGCGCGAGCCTTGCTCCGGCCGCGGCGGCGACGCGACCGGACGGCAGTCCGTTGCGCATCCTCATGGTCGACAATTACGACTCGTTCACCTACAACCTGGTGCAGTACCTCGGCGAGCTCGGCGCCCGGACCACCGTGTGGCGCAACGACGCCTTCACCCTCGAGGAGGTCGAGCGGCTCGGGCCGGACGGCATCGTCGTGTCGCCCGGTCCCGGTACCCCGAGCCGCGCCGGAATCTCGGTGGCGCTGGTCGAGCGCTGCAGCGGGCACTATCCGATCCTCGGCGTGTGCCTGGGCCACCAGGCGATCGGCCAGGCGTTCGGGGCGGCGGTGGTACCGGCCGGGACGATCGTGCACGGCAAGGCGAGCTTGGTGCGCCACGACGGGAGCGGCCCGTTCGAGGGGCTCGAGCCGGTGGTCGCGGCGACGCGCTACCACTCGCTCGTGGTGCAGGACCCCCCGCCTGAGCTGATCGTGAACGCCTGGGCCGACGACCCGGGCGGACCGGTGATCATGGGCCTCAGGCACCAGCGGCATCCGACCTGGGGCGTCCAGTTCCATCCTGAGAGCATCCTCACAGGGACGGGCCACGCGATGCTGGCGACCTTCCTGCGGCGCTGCGCTGCCGAGCCACGCGCGCTCACGTGAGCCGGCCCGAGCTCAGCGTGCTCACCGTCTCTGCCGGACGAGCCGAGCTGCTGCTGCGCAAGCTCTCCGCCCTGGAGCGGCTGAGGCTCGAACCGCGCCGGCTGGAGTTCGTGCTGGTCGACAACGCCTGTCCCGAACGGGTCGGCGACGCGGTCGAGCAGCGCGCCTGGCCGTTCACGGTGCGGGTGCTGCGGACTCAGACGCGCGAGAGCGCCGCGCGCGCCCGCTGCCGCGCCGCAGCGGCTGCCAGCGCGCCGCTGGTGTGGCTCTCGGATGACGACTGCCTGCCCGCCCCGGAGGCGGCCGCGCGACACCTGGCGCGCCAGACGGGGTCGCCGGGTGTCGTCATTGGCGCCGTGCGCTTCGTCGCCGACGGCGCCACTCACACCTATCGGCCGCGCCGCGTCGGAGCGGCGCAGCTCAGCGGCGCCAACACCACGCTGCCGCGCGACGCCATGCTACGCGCCTGCCGCAGCCGGCTCGAGCTCCCGCGGTCGTACGGCGGCGAGGACATCGTGCTCGGACTCCAGCTACGCGACGAGGGCCTGCGCTTCATCGCCGCGCCCGACGCCCGGGTGGACCACCTCGGGCCGAACCCAACCAGCGGGGCCGACCCCGAGAAGGGCTTCGACGCCGGCTACAACGCGGTCGTGATCGCCCGCCGCTGGCCGGACGCGGCCTGGGCGCTCGGGGTGCACCCCTTCCAGATGGCGCTCAAGCGGCTGGTGCTGGCCTGCGGAGTGCGCGTGTGGGAGCCGCAGGGTGGCGGCCGAGCCGGTTACGAGCGGGCGTACCTAGAGGGCGGCGCGGCGGCGCGCCGGGCGCTCGCCGGAGGGGCATCATCATGAGCATCGACCAGACCATCGCGACGCTGCTGGAACGTGTCTTCGACGGCGAGCGGCTCACCAGCGCGGAGGCCCAGGGTGTCATGGGCCGGCTGATGGACGGCGACCTGTCGCAGCTGCAGGCGGCGGCGCTGCTCGCCGCGCTGCGGACGCGCGGGGAGACGGTCGAAGAGATCGTCGGGTTCGCACGGGCCATGCGCGAGCGCAGCGTGGCCGTGCCGCTCCGTAGTCGCGAGGCGCTCGTCGACACCTGCGGCACCGGCGGCACTGGCGTCTCGACCATCAACGTGAGCACCACCGCCGCGTTCGTGGCGGCGGCCGGTGGGGCGCGGGTGGCCAAGCACGGCAATCGTGGCGTCACCAAGCGCTCGGGCTCAGCCGACCTGCTCGAGGCGCTCGGGGCGCGCATCGAGCTGCCGCCGGAGGCCGTGGGGGAGGCGATCGACGAGCTACGCATCGGCTTCTTGTTCGCCCGCACCCACCATCCGGCGATGCGCTTCGTTGCGCCGATCCGCGCCGACTTGGGAGCCAGGACGATCTTCAACAATCTCGGACCGCTCACCAACCCGGCCGGCGCCAGCCGCCACCTGTTGGGCGTCTTCGCACCGGGCCTCACCGTGCCGCTGGCGCAGGTGCTGAGCGGCCTCGGCCTGGAGCGGGCGCTGGTCGTCCACGGCGGCGGCCTCGACGACCTGGCAGTGTCCGGCCCGAGCGTCGTCACCGAGCTGTGGCCCGACGGCCATTTCGAGACGCGTCAGGTGACGCCCGAGGAGCTCGGCGTCCAGCGCGCGCCGCACGCGGCGATCCTGGGCGGCGACGCCGAGCACAATGCCGCGGCCACGCGCGAGGTGCTCTCGGGCCGCGACACGGGACCGCGCCGTGACGTGGTGGCGCTGGCCGCCGGCGGGGCGTTGTACTTATCCGAGCGCGCGCCCGACCTGCGCGCCGGCGTGGCGCAGGCGCTCGAGCTGCTCAGGGCAGGCGCGGGCCTCGAGCTGCTCGAGCGCTACGTGCGCTTCACGCGCGACGCGCTCGACGAGACCGGGCTCTAGACCCGACCCGGCCGGGTCGTGCTCGGCTCGGTCGCGCTGCCCGCGGAGCCTGGGCGAGCGGCATGGCACCATGGGATGGGGCGGGTCGCCGAGGAAGGCGACGTCCCGCCGCCAGAGGGGGCGCCGCTGATGAGCGACACGTCGATCGGTACCACCGTCGTCAAGACCGGCTTCGCCGAGATGTTCAAGGGCGGCGTGATCATGGACGTGGTCACAGCCGACCATGCGCGCATCGCCCAGGACGCCGGTGCGGTCGCAGTGATGGCTCTGGAGCGGGTCCCGGCCGACATCCGCGCGCAGGGCGGCGTGGCACGCATGTCCGATCCTGAGGTGATCGAGGCGATCGTCGAGGCGGTGTCGATCCCGGTGATGGCGAAGTGCCGCATCGGTCACATCGTCGAGGCGCAGATCCTGCAGGCGCTCGGGGTCGACTTCATCGACGAGTCGGAGGTGCTCACCCCGGCGGACGAGGCGCACCACATCGACAAGCACGCCTTCACCGTGCCGTTCGTGTGTGGCGCCACCGACATCGGCGAAGCCTTGCGGCGCATCGGCGAGGGTGCATCCATGATCCGCACCAAGGGCGAGGCGGGCACCGGGAACGTCGTCGAGGCCGTGCGTCACGCGCGCTCGGTGCAGGGCAGCATCCGCGCGCTGCAGGCGTTGGCGCGCGAGGAGTTGATGGCCTTCGCCAAGCTCCACGGGGCGCCTTTCGACCTGGTGCTGTACGTGCACGAGCACGGTCGGCTGCCGGTCGTGAACTTCGCCGCCGGCGGCGTGGCCACGCCGGCCGACGCGGCGTTCATGATGCAACTCGGTCTCGATGGCGTCTTCGTCGGCTCAGGCATCTTCAAGGCGGCGCCGGGGGTGACGGACGTCGATGAGCGCAACCGCGCCTTCTCGCGTCGGGCCGAGGCCATCGTCAAGGCGGTGACGCACTACGCTGATCCCGACGAGCTCGCGCGCGTGAGCCGCGGTCTGGGTCAGGCGATGGTCGGCATCGAACTCGACTCGTTGCCGGCCGAGCAGCGCCTGGCCGGGCGCGGCTGGTGATCCGGGGCGCGTCGCGAGCCGATCACTGGCTGTGGCCGACGTCGTTAATTCGTCGAACGCGCCCTTCTCATGGCATTCGCTTGCTATCGTGCGAACCGTGACCAGGAAGATCGTCCAGGCCGTCCTGCTGCTCTTGATGACCGGGCTGCTCAGCCTGGTCGCGCTGTTCGGCGCTTCGGCGCTCAAGTGGGCCAACGAGCTCCCGAGCCTCGAGGCCTTGGACGCGCTCGAGTTCACCGCGACCTCGCAGGTGTTCGCCCGAGACGGCACCCAGATCGGCCAGCTCGTGCCGGTCACGGGCGAGGACCGCGAGTCGACCAACCGCATTCCGGTCGCGCTCGACGAGATCTCACCCGCGGCGCTGCAGGCGATCATCGCCTACGAGGACGCCCAGTTCTTCCGTCACTACGGGTTCAACCCGCTGTCGGTGGCGCGTGCGTTCTACGAGGAGTTCTTCGGCGACGCCGAGCGGGGCGGCAGCACCATCACCACGCAGGTGGTGAAGAACACGGTGCTGTACGATCTCCGTAGCGACCGCTCGATGGAGCGCAAGGCCAAGGAGCTGATGCTCGCGGTCGAGCTCGAGCGCCGCCTGACCAAGAGCGAGATCCTCTACCAGTACGTCAACGTGGTCTTCTGGGGTGGCAACGTCTACGGCATCCGGGCGGCTGCGCAAACCTACTTCGGCAAGGACCCGAGCGAACTGACGTTGGCCGAGGGCCTCTACCTGGCGCGCCTGATCCCGGCACCGAACGTGCGCCACGACGACTTCCTCGGCACCCGCGCGAGCATGCGTGAGGTGCTCAACCGCATGGTGCGTCAGAACGTGATCTCGAGCCAGGCCGCGGAGCGCGCCTGGCGCGAGCCGCTGCAGCCCCGCGGCTGGCGCGTGAGCTACGACGAGCGCGGCAACGTCATCGAGGCCGAGCGCACGCGGGAGGAGGTGCTGGTGCAGACCAGCGTCAGCTCCGACCTCTCCCGCACCGTGCTGATCGAAGTGCGCAACTTCCTGACTCGGCGTTTCGGCGAGGGCGTCGTGTTCGGTCAAGGGGGGCTGCGCATCTGGACCACCATCGACGTGCAGGCGCAGCGCGCCGCCAACGAGGCCGCGCTGCGCGCGGAGGCGCCGCCCGGAGCGCAGCTCGCCATCGTCGGGCTCGATCCGGAGACCGGCGAGATCCTGGCCATGGTGGGTGAGAGGCCGCAACCGGGCGTGCCCCCGGGCGAGTTCAACCGAGCCACGGAGGCGCTCAGGCAGCCGGGCTCCTCGTTCAAGCCGATCGTCTACGCCACCGCGATGGAGTTGGGCGGCATGCACCAGGGGACCGTGCTGGTCGATGCCCCGGCGACCTTCGAGACCCGCGGGCAGCCTCCGTACGAGCCTCGCAATTGGGACGACGCCTTCCTCGGGGCGCTGACCGTGCGCGAGAACATGAACCAGTCTCGCAACATCCCCGCAGTGAAGGCCCTCGAGGCAGCCTCCGCCCAGGCGGTCGCGGAGCGCGCGCGCGAGCTCGGCTTCGAGGTCCAGCCCTTCTTCGCGTTGGCCCTCGGCTCGTTCGAGGTCACACCGCTCCAGCACGCCAGCGCCTTCGGCGCCTTCGCCAACGGCGGCGAGCAGGTCGAGGCGCACCTGGTGACGCGCGTCGAGGATGCCGAGGGCAACGTGCTGTTCGAGGCGCGGCCGCGCCGCAAGCAGGTCTGGTCGCCGCAGACGGCCTACGTGATGCTCGACCTGCTGCACGGCAACGTGGTGGACACCAATCCGATCGCGCTCTCGCACCGCGCCAGCGTCCCGGGGCGCTGGCTGACCGGCAAGACCGGCACCACCAACGACGATCGCGACATCTGGTTCGTCGGCGCCACGCCCGGCCTCACCGCGGTGGTCTGGATCGGTAACGACGACAGCCGCTCGTTGCCGTCGACGATGGTCAACGCGGCGGGTCAGAACGAACGGGTCACCTCCTCGCGCCAGCCGATCTACGTCTGGAACGACTTCGTCGCCAATGCGCTCCAGGGCCGGCCCGTGAGCTCCGAGGGGTTTCCGGTGCCCGAGGGCATCGTCTTCCACCGCATCGACCGGCGCACCGGGGCGATCACGCCGAGCGGTACGCCGGCCGCCATGCCGGCGACGGTCGACGTCGCGGCGGTCGGTGTCGGCCGCTCGCTGATGATCGAGCTCGCGATCGACCGGCGCACCGGCGAGCGCGCCACCGCCGACACGCCCTGGGAGTTCGTCGACGTGATCGAGGTCGATCCGGCGGACCTCGACGAGGTACTCGGCGGGGGGCTGGTCGAGGTCGAACCGATCTCGCCGTGATCTGCCCCGTGCTCGACGCGGCCGCCAGCTTCGGCGCGCCGGTCATCGCTCGCGCTCCCCTCGTCGGTGTCTTGGCGCTCCAGGGCGCGTTCCGCGAGCACCGCTCGGCGCTCGAGCGGGTGGGGGCGCGGGCGCTGGAGGTCCGCCGCCCCGAACAGCTCTCGTGCCTCGACGGCCTGGTGATCCCGGGCGGGGAGTCCTCGACGATGACCAGGTTGATGCGGGACTACCGCCTCGACGAGGCGATCAGGTGCTTCAGTCAGGACGGGGGCCCGGTGTGGGGGACGTGCGCGGGCGCGATCGCGGTCGCCAGCGTCATCGAGGGCTACCCCGAGCAGCCACGCCTGGGGCTGCTGGACGCGCGTGTGGTTCGCAACGCCTACGGGCGGCAGCGACCGTCGTTCGAGGCCGACATCGACGTGGTGGGTTGGGAGCGACCCTTCCGGGCGCTGTTCATCCGCGCGCCGAGCTTGGGGGCCGTCGGTTCCGGAGTGCGCGTGCTCGCGACCTTCGCCGGCCAGCCCGTCGCGATTGCCGACGGCCGCACGCTGGCGACCGTGTTCCATCCCGAGCTGACCGGGGATGACCGCTGGCACCGCGCCTTCGTGACACACTGCATCGGCGTGCGCGTGGCGCGTCGACGTGCCGCTGCGACCGCGGACGCGACCGGCGAGCCGGGGCCCGAACCGGCCGCGCCGGAATCGGAAGCCCGAGAAGCGAGGCCCGCATGACCAGCGCTCCCAACCTCATCCACCTCAGCCCCGGCGAGCGGGCACCCGAGCAAGTGAACGCCGTCATCGAGGTGCCGATGGGCTCCTCCAACAAGTACGAGTACGACGAGGAGCTCGGCGTGTTCCGCCTCGACCGCGTGCTCTACAGCCCGATGCACTATCCGGGTGACTACGGCTTCGTACCCGGCACCTTTGCGGCCGACCACGACCCGATCGACGTCCTGGTGATGATGAGCCGCGCCACCTTCCCCGGCGCGGTCGTGCGCGCGCGCCCGCTCGGGTACCTCGAGATGGCCGATGAAAAGGGCAGCGACCAGAAGATCCTGGCCGTTCCCGTCGACGATCCGCGCTACGACAGCACCCGCCACCTCGACAACGTCTCCCGTCACCGCCTACGCGAGATCGAGCACTTCTTCCGCATCTACAAGGAGCTCGAGGGCAAGCACACGCAGGTCGGCGGCTGGCACGACCTGGATGCGACACACGCGCTGATCGACAGCGCCATCCGGGCCTACCGAGAGAAGTTCGGCGAGCTGACCTGAGTCCGGCGCGAGCTGCGACGTAAGGCGCCTGCCTGCGCCCAGGCGCCGGCAGGCTCAGGTGCCGGAAGGCGCCCAGGCGCCGGCCGTGGCCGAGTGGCCGCCGTGGCCGACTGGCCGGTCGTGGTTCCTCACACGCCCAGGCCCACGTTGTTCTTCTCGAGGGCCCGCTCGGCGCGGTAGCTCGAGCGCACCAGCGGACCCGAGACCACCTCGAGGAAGCCGAGCTCGAGCCCCTCGCGGCGGTAACGGGCGAAGTCGTCTGGCGACACCCAGCGCTCGACCGGCAGGTGCGACGGCGTGGGCCGCAGGTACTGCCCGAAGGTGACGATGTCGACGCCGGTCGCGCGCAAGTCGAGCATGGTCTGGGTGATCTCGCCGTCGGTCTCGCCGAGCCCGAGCATCAAGCTGGTCTTGGTGAGAACGTCGGGTCGAGCGCGCTTGGCATGAGCGAGCACGGCCAGCGTCTGCTCGTACGACGCCCTCGGGTCCCGCACGGGGTGAGTCAGCCGGCGCACCGTCTCGAGGTTCTGGGCGTAGACCTCGACACCGCTGTCGACGACGAGCTGCACGTGGGCGAGCACTCCCTGGAAGTCCGGGGTGAGTGCCTCGACGGCGGTGGCCGGGTTGACGCGCTTGATCTCGCGCACGCAGCGGGCGTAGTGCGCCGCGCCGCCGTCGGGGAGGTCGTCCCGGTCGACCGAGGTCAGCACCACGTAGCCCAGTCCCATGAGCCGCACCGACTCCGCCGCCAAGCGCGGCTCGTCCTGATCGAGACGACCGCGAGGGTTGCCGGTATCGACCGCGCAGAAGCGGCAGGCGCGCGTGCACACCGACCCCATCAGCATGATCGTCGCGGTGCCGGCGTCCCAGCACTCGCCCAGGTTGGGGCACATCGCTTCCTCGCACACCGTCGACAGCCGACTCCCGCGCACGTTCTCCTTGACCCTGCGGTAGGTCTCGCCGCCGGGCAGCTTGACCTTCAGCCACGGCGGCTTGCGTTCGCGCGGCACCGCCGCATTGCGTTTCGAGGCGATGCCGTGCTTGACCACGCGCGTGGCCACGGGCTCGGCCCCGGTCTCGGTCTCGGCGCCTGCGTCAGTGACGGTCAGGACATCGGTCGCCGCTCGCGCGGCGCCGTCGGGTATCTGCGTCATGCGACCAAGTCCTCCTCGCGTGGCAGGGCGCCCTCCTCGCGTGGCAGGGCGGCGCCGGGCGGAGCGTGCGAGAGGTGGAACGTCTCGGCGAACGCCTCGAGCAGCGGCGGCAGCACCTCGTCGAAGGCGACGTGCCGCCCGAGCGCCCGGCTCAGGCTGGTGACGCCCTTGTCAGAGAGCCCGCAGGGCACGATGGCGCCGAACCGAGCGAGATCGGTGTGCACGTTCATGGCGAAGCCATGGAAGGAGACGTTGCGCTTGATGGCCACGCCGATCGCCACCAGCTTCTCATCACCCAGCCAGACGCCGGCGTAGCCGGGCGAACCGGTGGTGTCGAGGCCGAAGGCGGCAAAGGTGCGCACCATCACCGTCTCGAGGCTCCGCAGGTACTCCCGCACGCGGCGGCCGACGGGGAGGATGGGGTAGCCCACGAGCTGTCCCGGTCCGTGGTAGGTGACGTCGCCGCCGCGCTCGACGTCGAACAGCTCGAAGCCGCGCG
>SKMG01000285.1 GCA_007121175.1 Trueperaceae bacterium
CGAGCTCGCTGCGCCAGGTGATCAGCTCGGGTGCGTCGCCCCGACCACCCGAAGCATCTGCCGCACTGCGCCGAGGTGGTAGGTCGTGTGCAGCAGGACGCCGAGCGCACCCTGCAGGTGTTCGGGCGGGAAGTCGGACGCCGCGGCCATGACACGGAAGCGACCGAGCGAGGCGAAGAGCCGCTCCCTCGTGCGTGCCCAGGTCTCGTCATCGACGATCGCGGGCGAGAAGCTGCCGGGCCAGTCCGCCTCTGGACCCTCCCCGCGTGCGAGCGCCTCGAGGAGCTCGATGTAGTACGCCGTATGCGCCGCTTGGCTGGCGATGGTGGTGCCGCCTGGCGCGACCGGCTGCGAGGCCTGCTCGGCGTCGACGGCGGCGAGCGACTGCGTCCAGCCGGTGTCCGGGTCGAGGACAGCATTGCCGCGATCGCCCTTCGGGGGATCGCCTGTGATCTCCGCGAGCAGGAACAGGTACGTGCGCCGGAACGTATCGACCGGGATTGGATCGGGCATGTCTTCACCTCCTGGGCAGGGCCCGTGGTCATGGTGGCACAGCGGGTCGTGGTGGTCGGTGACGCGGTCGCCACGACTCCATGCACCAGAGCGACGGCGCCGACGATCGTCAACAGCCCGCTCGAGAGGCTGCTGTCGACCGCCGACGCGAGCCGCTAGCTTGGCCAGTCGGGCACTACTCCAGGTTGACGTGCATGTGCTCGGCGATGCGCGTCATGTTCTTCGTGGTCGTGTCGCCCGCGAGCGTCGGCGCGAAGCAGTTGGTCCTGGTGGTGCCGGTGATGCGCGGATGCAGCAGCGAGGGACCGGTCGGTCCGACCTCCAGGATACCGAGGAGCCGGCAGCGCTGGCTGCTGTTCGCCCATGGGTGGGTAGGGCCGCCGTGGGTGCCGTTCATGAGGTGACCGGTCTCGTGCATGAACGTCGAGGCGGTGGCGTCGAGCGTCTGCGCGCTGATGTGCTGCCAGCTCACCGCTGAGTTCCGGCCGGTGTTGCCGAAGGTCCCCACGTAGGCGCAGCCCAGGCCGTAGGGCTGATGGTTCGTCCACCACGCCCAGTACTCGTTGTCGAGCGTCTTCGAGTCGGGTGAGAGCTTGCGGACCTCATCGATGAAGCTGTTGTCGCCGGCACACGCGACGGCGGGGTACTGGAGCAACGCTTGGCCGAGCGGCGTCAGCCGCCAGTAGCCGCCGATCTGGGTGCGCACCGCGAGCGCGTTGCTGTACCGGTCCAGCGTGCTGCTCCCCGACGGCGCGTCGGGGAAGAGCTGGAGCCACCTGAAGGCGTTGTTCTGGACGTTGACGACGTAGTCGGCGCGCTCGAAGAAGGTGTCGACCAGCCACGCTTGCGCGTCGGCATCCCAGATGGTCGCATCGGCCACCATCATCGGTCGCAGGATCGGCCAGTCGTCGAACTCGTCGAGGTGACGCTGAGGCGTGATGAGGCGCTCAGTCGGGTGTGCGTGCGCGGCGTCCTCGGCTACGTGCTGGCCGTGTGCGTGGTGGTTCGCGGGCGCTGGCCCGGCGGGCGGGGCCGGCATCTCCAGCGGCTCGTCGTAGAAGCGTCGGTTGTACACCAGGTAGTCGTGGGCGGTCAGATCGAGCAACGCCGCGGTCCTCTCGGGGCCGTAGGCCACCTCGAAGATGCTGGTCAGGCCCTGGATCACGCTGGGACTCACGGTTGCGTGCCCGACGTAGGAGCCGACCAGCTCGTGCCCGACGATGCCGAGCGTGGAGAGCTGGTACACGCGCTCGTCGGAGAGCTCGCGAGCGACGACCTCGGGCTCGGTCTGTGCCCTCCGTAGCAGCTCGCGGAAGGCGCCGAACGGCAGATCCGGCATCCCCTGGAAGGTGAGGCTCGACCCGGCGACCGGCTCGCACCTGGGTCCTTCTCTCGGATCGAGGAGGCACGACTGCGCCCTGGGATCTCGGACTTCGTGGTGGTACACGGTCCAGCTGACGTCCATCCGCAGAGCGCCTCGATCGTCGACGACCGGCAAGCTCACGTGCTGAGGTTCGTTCGGGGACGCTTCGGCCAAGGTGCGCAACTGCCGCACGATCGATGCGTCATCGAACGAGACGAGCTGAAAGCTCCGCAGGCCGGGAAGCGCCCTCGTGAGCGCCTGCCTGAGCTGTCTCTCCGGGGTGATGCGTGGCGTGGCGATGGGGCGAGTCACGGGCCGCAAGGTGAAGGTTCGGCCGCCGTAGACGTCCGAGAAGACCTCGACCGAGGAAGGCCTCGTGGCGACGGTCAGGTCGCTCACCACGCGCACTGGCGCCGTCCGGGAACTGGTCTTGCCGTAGTACACGCCAGCCGTCTGCAGCTCATTGGTGATGATGAGCCCAGCCTCGCGGCTGTCGGTGTCGAGGACGTAGAGACCTGCAGCGCTGTCCTCACTGGCGGCTTGGGCCGTCCAACCGTAGGTTCGCCCGCTGGCGGTGAGGCTACCCGACCACGCGCTTCCATCGAAGCGCCCGTCCAACTCGAGATCCCAGCCCCCCTTCAAGGACCTGATCTGCCCTTCGATCGCCGCGCCCTCGAACCACGCGGTGAGGCTCTCCCAGGTGTCGTCTCGACCGCAGACGTAGATCGTCACGGCGTCGTTCTCCACGATCAAGGCGATGAGGGCGTCGGCGTCGTCGACGCTCCCGACGAACGTGGCCACGGTTGGTTCGGGTGTGGGTGGCGTCGGGTCGGTAGCGTCGAACTCGCCTCCGCACGCCGACACGGTCAGTAGCAGCGCCACGGCGGTTGTGATCGACCAGCAACGTCTCATGGATCCTCCTGTGCAACCCGGCTCCGGGTGGAGCGGTTGCCTCGCGGCTTCCTGGCGTGCCCAGGACGCCCGTCTCGTGAGCGGGCGCAGGTCAATGTGCATGGTGGGCCGTTACACGGCCGTTACGTCGCACTCGAGCAACCGCACCGGCGCTCCGCTGGCGGGCTC
>SKMG01000188.1 GCA_007121175.1 Trueperaceae bacterium
CAGCACCGACGGCGGCGGAGGCGCGCGCCCCGCTCCTCGAGGTGCGCGGACTGCGCAAGCACTTCCCGATCAAGGGCGGTTTCCTGCAGCGCACGGTCGGCTTGGTCAAAGCCGTCGACGACGTGAGCTTCACGGTGCACGACGGGGAGATCCTGAGCCTGGTGGGCGAGAGCGGCTGCGGTAAGACCACGACCGCGCGCTGCGTCATCCGGGCGGTCGACCCCACCTCGGGCGAGGTACTGTTCCGCCGCGAGAGTGGCGAGGTCGTCGACGTCGCGAAGCTCTCCGAGAAGCAGCTGCGCCCCATCTGGCGCGACATGCAGCTGATCTTCCAAGATCCCTTCGGCTCGCTGAACCCGCGCAAGAACCTGCTCGACATCATCGGTGAGCCGATGCTGGTGCAGGGCGTGCGCAGCCGGCAGAAGCGCATGGACCGGGTGGCCGAGCTGCTCAACCTCGTCGGCCTGCGACCGGAGTACATGCACCGCTTCCCCCACGCGTTCAGCGGTGGGCAGCGGCAGCGCATCGTCATCGCCCGCGCGCTGACGCTCGAACCGCGGCTGGTGATCGCCGACGAAGCGGTGTCCGCCCTCGACGTCTCGGTGCAGGCCCAGATCCTCAACCTGCTGCTCGACTTGCAGCGGCGCTTACGGCTCTCGTACCTGTTCGTGGCGCACGACCTCTCCATCGTCAAGCACATCTCGCACCGGGTGGCGGTGATGTACGTCGGCAAGGTGGTCGAGCTCGCGCCGACCGATGCGCTCTTCACCCGGCCCAAGCACCCCTACACCTCGGCGCTGCTGCGCGCGGTGCCGGTGCCCGATCCGGACAAGCGGGCTGCGCTCCAGGGTCTGCCCGGCGAGGTCGCCAACCCCGCGGCGCCACCTCCGGGCTGCTACTTCCATCCCCGCTGCCCCTTCGCGGTCGAGCACTGCAAGCAGGAGCCGCCGCCGCTGCGGGAGATCACCCCCGGTCACTCCGTCGCCTGCCATCGTGCCGAGGAGCTCGACTTAGACGGCATCGGCGAGCTCGAGTCGGCGGCCACGCCGCGGCCGAGGGCGGTGCCGCCGGCGCATCCGGACGCGGAGGTCCGGCTGCGCGCGGCGCCCGAGGCGCCTGGAACGACCATGCCACTGGCGCCCGAGACCACGCCGACAGGGGCGCCGGGCGCGGGCGCGCAACCGGCACCGGACTCGCCGCCGCCCGAGGAGGAGTCCCGTTGAGCCCGCTCCTGGCGCCGGGCGAGCGCCGGCTCGCGCTCGTCGGCGGCCGACTGGTGCTGCCCGAGCGCGTGACCGACGGTCTCGCGCTGTTGCTGCATAGAGGGCGGATCGAGGCGGTGGCGTCCGAGTCCGAGCTCGGCGAGGCTACCGAACGCGTGGACGTCGGCGGCGCTCTCGTCCTTCCCGGCCTCGTCGACATCCACACCCACGGCGCGCTGCAGGCGTCGTTCCTCGATGCACGCGACGAGGCCTTCGCCACCATCGTGCAGGAGCAGGCGCGCCACGGCGTGACGGCCTTGCTGGCGACCACCTCGACCGCGCCACTGCCGTCGATCGTCGCTGCGCTCGAGCGCATCCGGTCCTGGCTCTCCGGCCCCCGCGCGGGCGCGCGCGTGCTCGGCGCCCACGTCGAGGGCCCGTACTTCGCCGCGGCGCAAGCGGGCGCCCAGGATCCGGCCCACCTGCGCCGTCCGGACGACGGCTCGGTCGACGAGCTGATGGCCTTCGCCGACGCGATCCGGCTCATCAGCTTCGCGCCCGAGCTGCCGGGCGCCGCCGAGCTCACCCGTCGAGCGGTGGACGCAGGCATCGTGGCCGCGGCCGGCCATTCCGAGGCGACCGACGTCGAGCTCGCCGAGTGCCAGGGGTGGGGCATGCGGCACGTGATCCACCTGTGGAGCGGACAGTCGACCACCCGGCGTGAGGGCCCCTGGCGCCGTCCTGGATTGCTCGAGGCGACCCTGGCGTCCGAGGGGTTGAGCGCCGAGGTGATCGCCGACGGCAAGCACCTGCCGGCGACGCTGCTGCGCCTCGCGTATCGCGCGTTGGGTCCCGATCGGCTGTGCCTGGTGTCGGACGCCACGCCGGGCGCCGGCCTGCCCGAGGGGTCACGCTTCGTCATGGGCGAGATGACCTACGAGGTCGAGGGCGGCGTCGGCATGATGCTCGACCGCACCGCCTTCGCCGGCAGCACCACCTTCCTCGATGGCATGCTGCGGGTGATGACCGAAGGCGTTGGGGTCCCGCTGGCCGAGGCCGTGCGCATGGCCAGCCTCACGCCGGCTGGCGTGATCGGCCTGGCGCACCGGAAGGGTAGCCTCGAGGCCGGCAAGGATGCCGATTTGGCCCTGTTCGAGAGCGACCTGAGCCCGCGCTGCACGATCATCGATGGCTGCGTGGAGAGCGGCCGTCTCACGAGAGGAGCCACACCATGACAGCCACACCGATCCGCGAGCTGCGTGTCGAGCAGCTGCCCGTGCTCATCTACGCCAGCGAGGAGGAGCTCGGCCGCGCAGCCGCGGCTGACTTCGCGGCGCTGCTCCGAACCGCCGTCGCGGAGCGCGGCGAGGCCAGCGTCATCCTCGCGACCGGCAACTCGCAGCTCGCCTTCCTGCGCGCCCTACGCGCCGAGGCTGACGTCCCTTGGGGCCGCGTGCGCGTGTTCCACATGGACGAGTACGTGGGCATCGATCCCGAACACCGCGCCTCCTTCCCGCGTTTCTTGCGCGAGCACCTGCTGCAGCACGTGAGCGTGCTGGCGTTCTACCCCATGGCCGGTGAGCCCGAGCGGGTCGAGGAGATCTGCCGCGAGTACGAGCGGCAGCTGCGGCAGTACCCGGCGGACGCGGTGGCGCTCGGCTTCGGCGAGAACGGCCACATCGCGTTCAACGATCCGCCCTTCGCCGACTTCGACGATCCGGTCTGGGTCAAGCAGGTACAGCTCGACG
>SKMG01000239.1 GCA_007121175.1 Trueperaceae bacterium
CCCATCCACTCGGCGCCGGTGCGCGCGAGGTAGTCGTTGGTGGTGACCAGGTGAGCGCCCTTGCCGGTGATCGCATTGAGCGCGAGCGCCAGCGGCGCTACGAGGGTCTTGCCCTCGCCGGTCTTCATCTCGGCGATGTTCCCGTAGTGCAAGGCGGCTCCGCCGACGAGCTGCACGTCGTAGTGGCGTAGGCCGAGGAAGCGCTTGCTCGCCTCGCGGGTCAGGGCGAAGCACTCGGGCAGCAGCGCTTCGAGCGACTCGCCGCCCTCCAGGTGGCGGCGGCGCAGCTCGGCGAACGCTTGCTGCAGGTCGGGCAGCTTCTCGAACTCCGCCTCGAAGGCGTTGACCGGTGACACGGCCTCGGTCTCGATGCGCCTGACTTCACGGTCGTTCTGATCGAACAGCTTCTGGATGAATCCGAGCATGGGTGGTGGCCCCTCCGTCGTCGAACTGGCTCCGCTGCGGCGGGGCGTAAGACCGCCTCCGGGCCGGCATCCCGGCACTCTAGCACGCGTCTGGAGCGTGCCTGGACGGCCGCGGTACCAGCCTACTGCCGGTGCTGCGCGATCGCCTTGTCGGCTGCTTGCCCCGGCGACCTCACGACGCTCAGCGCGTTGCTGCCGTAGCGCCGGGTGTCGAGATCGATCGGCTCGCCCGTGCCCGACGATCGCAGCGCCGGGGCGAGCGAGCTCGGGTGCTGGAAGGCATAGCGGCCGCCCGGCACGACCACCGCGAGATCGTAGAGCGCCTGGAAGACCCCTTCGAGGTCGTCCTGGTAGGGCGGATCGGCGAAGAGCACGCCGACGCTGCCGGCCAGCGACGCCGCCAACGCCAGGGCGTCGCTTCGCTCCACGCGTACGCGGAGACCGCAGGCGGCGGCGTTCTCCCGGATCAGCCGCGCCGCCGCCGCCGAACGCTCGACCAGCACGGCCTCCCAGCCACGGGAGGCAGCCTCGAGCCCGACCGCCCCGGAGCCCGCGTAGAGATCGAGGAAGAGGCCGCGCGGCTCGAACGCGAGGGCGTCGAAGAGGGCCGCACGCAGGCGAGCCGGAGAGGGTCGGGTACCGCGCGGCGGGATCCGCAGCGCTCGCCCCTTGGCGCTGCCGCCCAAGATGCGTGGGGCAGCCATCGCGGTCAGCCTACCTCGGTCGGGCCGCAGCACGACGACCACGGGGTATCGTGACCCACCGTGGTCCGCAGCACCCAGCCGGCCGAGCTCACCTGGTTCGTGGCACGCTCGCTGGCCTTCCTCGGGCACCTCGATCCGCACGGCCTGGCCCGGCGGTTGGCGCCGCGCTGGCGCTACCTCCGTCGCGACTCGGCCGCCTCCTTCGTCTGGCAGCGTTCGGCCGGCCCGCCCAGTGCGGGCGTGGTGGCGCTCGCTCCCGAGCCCGACGACGATGAGCGCACCCTGAGGCTCGCCCAGCCGTGGTTCGAGGACGAGCCGGACGATCTCGCTCGACTCGTGGCCGAGCTCAGCGAACGCTTCGATCACGAGGCCGCGGAGCTCGATCTCGTGGGCATCCCGGCCGACCGGGCCGAGCGCCTCTCGGCGCTGCTCGCCGGGGAGGGCTTCGACTTCGACGTGGTTCGCGTCCTCCGGTTCGAGCTCGCGGACGTCCCGCCCCTCGGCCGGCCGCTGAGCCTGGAGGCCTGGCGCCCGCCGCTCGACGCCGGACTGCGCGCGCTGGTCTGTCACTCGGAGGGCTCCTCGCTGTCCGATCTGCGCTGGTCGTGGTTGAAGCGAGCGTCGGGTCCGTTCCGTCCGGACCTGTTCTTCGTGGCCTCCGAGGCGCCCGACCGCCCTGCCCTGGGATACGCGCTGTGCGGTGCCCGCGTCGTCGGGGTGGCGGCGGTCATCGGGCTCACGGCCGCGGGCGTGGTGCCGGAGTACCGCTCCTCGAGCGAGATGCTCAGGCGCCTGGTGCTGTCGCTGCTGCACGAGCTGGCGGGCAGGAGCCCGCTCGGACGGGTCGAGGCCACGCTCTCGGGGCGCGATCCGAAGCTCATCGAGATCCTGCGGTCGATCGGCTTCTCGGTGGGGGCCCCGAGGCCGCTGCTGCGGCGCCTGCCAGGCTGAGCGGGCCTGCCGTAGCCGGCCCGGCGAACCCGGCGGACACATGACGAGGACGTCACTCGAGGGGGGCGGAGCGTGGCGCCCGCGGGCCGTGCTCCGCGTTATCCTCAGGCATGAACCTGCTCATCCGCTGGGCCCTCAACGCGCTGGCACTGTGGATCACCGTGCAACTCGGGGTCGGCGTGTCGATCGCTCGTCCCGGCCTCGGCGCGCTGCTCGTCGCGGCGCTGGTGGTCGGGCTGGTCAACGCGGTCGTCCGTCCGGTCATGGTGCTGCTGACGCTGCCGGTCACGGTCGTCACCTTCGGCCTGTTCCTGCTTGTCGTCAACGGTCTGGCGCTGGCGCTGGCCGCAACCGTGAGCCCGCTCGAGGTCGACGGCTTCGGCGGTGCGGTGCTCGGCGCGCTGGTGCTCTCGGTGGTCTCGGCGATCCTCAGCCGGGTGTTCCGCGACCGACCGAGCTGACGGTGGCCGCTCGAGCGACCGCTCAGCGCCTCCGCGGCAGGTACTTCTCCCACACGGGATCGACGTCTGGCACGATACCGTAGGCGGCGGTGAACAGGAATGCAGGTGCCGTCGGCGCCCTGAGCAGCTGCATGCGGGCCTCTTCGGGCGTCCGGTCGCGCTTGCGGGCGTTACACCCACGGCAGCACGCCACGACGTTCTCCCAGCTCGTCCCGCCACCGCGCGAGCGCGGCACCACGTGATCGAGGGTGAGATCGTGGCTGCGTCCGCCGCAGTACTGGCAGCGCTGGTCGTCGCGGCGGAACACGTTGCGACGGTTGAAGGCGACACGCTGACGGTGGGGCCGGCGCACGTAGCGCTTGAGGCGCACCACGCTGGGCACCGGGAACAGTGTGCTGGGCGTCCGGAGCACGCGACTCGAGTCCTCGACGCGCTCGACCACCTCGTGCATGAGCAGGTTCACAGCACGCTTCACCGAGCACACGTGCAGCGGTTCGTAGCTCGCGTTGAGGATCAAGACCCGTACGGCCGTGAGGTCGGTGAGGGCCGTGATGCCCGGGCCCGGTCGCGGCCGGACGGACTCGTCGCCCGCCTCCGGGCCGAAGACCGCCTCCTGCAGACGCTCTTCGGCGTCAGCTGCCTCCGCCGAGCGCGTGCCCGGGACGGCGCCAGCGGCGCTCTCGAGCTCCTTCTGCGGCGCCACCCGCTCGTCGCGTGATGGTGCCGGGCTGTCCTGGTCGGGTCGGGCTGCGACCACCTCCGCCGGCACGATACCGCAGCCTCACGGCGTGAGGCGCTCACGGACTGCATCGTCGCCAGCGGGGGAGGGCCCGCCGGCGGGCCCGCGAGCGGCGGCGCCGCACGCTAGGCTCGGGCGCGTTGGCGTGCTAGCTCCACGAGGCGCTCGATCAGGGCCTCGTACTCGAGGCCGGCCGCGGCCCACAGGCGCGGGAACATCGACGTCGCGGTGAAGCCGGGCATGGTGTTGATCTCGTTGACCAGGACGTCGCCGGCGCGCTCGTCGTAGAACAGGTCGACGCGCGCCAGGCCGGCCCCGTCGATCGCCTCGAAAGCGCGCCGCGCCAGCGTGGTCGCACGCTCTGCCACCTGCGGCGGGATCGGAGCGGGGATGAGCAGCTCGGCGCCGCCCGGCTCGTACTTGCTCGCATAGTCGTAGAACGGCGCGCGGTAGCGGATCTCGCCCACGGGCGACAGTTCCGCGACGTCGTTGCCGAGCACGGCGACCTCGAGCTCCCGACAGCCGATCAGCGCGGTCTCGACGATCACGCGGCGGTCGAAGCCGAAGGCATCGTCCAAGGCGTCGCACAAGGCATCGGCGTGCTCGGCTCGGTGGATGCCGAGCGAGGAGCCGAGGTTGGCGGGCTTGACGAAGGCCGGCAGTCCGAGCTCGCGAAGCGTCGCGAGCGCAGCCTCGCGATCGCGGCGGTAGGCGTGCAGCGAGAGCCCGCGGTAGGGCACCTGCGGCAGGCCGTGTGCGGCGAACACCGCCTTCATCGTCAGCTTGTCCATGCCGACGGCGCTGGCGAGTACCCCCGAGCCGACGTGCGGCACGCCGAGCAAGCGGAGCAGTCCCTGGACGCTGCCGTCCTCGCCGAAGGGTCCGTGCAGGAGCGGGAAGACGACGTCGTCCTCAGCGAAGTCCAGGGCAGAGAGGCCTTCGGGGTGAACTGGCTCGAGCTCGTCGAGGCGCACATCCTCTCCGCACGCCTCGAGCCCGAGCAGGGCGAGGCTCTGGCGCTGGCCGAGCAGCTTCCCGTCACGGCCGATCACGATGGGCCGGACCAGCCGCGAGCCATTGATCGCAGCCAGGACCGAGCGCGCCGATGCGAGCGAGACCTCGTGCTCGGCCGACGCCCCGCCGCACAGGAGGATGAGCGTCCCGACGTCTCGGGCGGTTCTCTCGCGAAGTGATCCACGGTGCTGCATCATGAGCATCTTACACATCATGAGCATGCCACGCTGCTACCTGCGGTCGTGGCACGCCGTATCCTGGAGTCGACGGCACCCACCAGAGGCTGGCCTTGCCCGGGCGCCACCGGAGGTACCATGTCCCGCTCTCCGCGCACCGCGATCGCATTCGCGCTCACGCCGTTGCTCTTCGTCCTCGCCTCGTGCCTGCCTGGCGCCGACGCGGTGCTCGGCCCCCCCACGTTCCGCCTGCAGGCCGAAGGGAGCGGCCTGACGCGTCTCGACGTGGCCGATGTCGGCGCTCCGAGCGCCACGTTCCGCCTGGTGATCGACGTCACCAACCCGAACCCGGTCGGCGTGCGCCTCGCCGTGCTCGACGGTGACCTCTACCTGAACGACGTGCGTGCCGGCAGCGTCGCTTTCGCGGACGGCCTCGACCTGCCCGCCCGCGCTCACGCGCGGCTCGCGCTCGACGTGACGCTGGACGCCGACGCCTTCCCGGCCCTCACGAACGCCTTCGCGGACGCCTTGGCCGGCCGCCCGCTCCGCTACCGGCTCGATGCCCAGGTCGGGATCGACGTGCTCGGCGCGGTCCAGCGCTTCCCGCGCGCGACGCTGCTCGCTGGCAACGTCGCTTCCGACCTGCGCCTCTCACCACCGCGCCTCAGCTTGGAGCGCGACCACAGCGGCGTGCAGTCGGTCAGCTTCGACCGCGTGGTGATCTCACTGGCGCTGCGCGTGCACAACGATGGACCGGTCGGCCTGCGGGTGCGCGCTCCCGACGTGCGCTTCGGACTCGGCGGGCGGGAGGTCGCCACGCTGCAGCTGCCGACGACCTCGCTGCCGGCCGGCAGCTCCTCGCTGCTCGTCCAGGAGCTGGTGCTGAACCCGGTTCAACTCGGAGCCGCGATCGTCGCCGAGCTCACTCGCTTAGCCAGCGGCCTGGCCGCTGGCGTGGAGCTGTCGCTACGTGGGGGTTGGGAGCTCGAGGTGCCCGGCTTGGCTACCCGCTCGGTCGAGATCGGCGAGCTGCTCCGCGCCCGGCTGGAGTGACCGGCGGCGCGCCTCGCGGTGGCCGGAGGCGGCGCAGCGTCGGGTAGAGCCGTACGCTCAGCCGCCCAGGGCCCGCTCGAAGACGGCCTGCACGTCCGTGTCGCTGGTATGGAGCGTGCCGGCCACCTCCCCGTCGCGCAGGAACACGATGCGTTCGGCCTGCATGGCGGCACGCGCGTCGTGCGTGACCATCACCACGGTCCAGCCCAGCTCGCGCACGCCGTGCGACAACAATCGCAGCACCTCGTGGCCGGTCCGGCTGTCGAGATTGCCGGTAGGCTCGTCGGCCAGCACCACGACCGGATCGTTGATGAGCGCCCGAGCCAGCGCGACCCGCTGGCGCTGACCTCCCGAGAGCTGATCCGGACGATGGTCGAGACGGTCCTCGATGCCCAACACCGCGGCGAGTCGCGCCAGGCGTTCGCGCCCAGCGGCGCCGGCGCCGCTCATGTCGGCCGGCAGCAGGACGTTCTCGCGCGCGCTCAGGTTGGGTATGAGCTCGAAGGTCTGGAAGACGAAGCCGAGCCGGCTCCGGCGCAGCTCGGTCAGCGCGTCGTCGCCGAGGCCGCTGGTGTCGAGCCCGTCGATCTCGACGCGGCCCTCGTCGGGAGTCTCCAGCAGCCCGAGCAGGTGCAGGAGCGTGCTCTTGCCCGAACCCGAGGCGCCCATCACCGCCACGAACTCGCCCCGACCGACCGCCAGGTCGACGCCCCTGAGCGCCTCGACCGTCGCGCTGCCGAGCGCGTAGCGCTTGTGCAGGCCGACGGCCAGCAGCGCGTGCGCGTCGCGTCGAGGCGGTCGCCGATCGGGGCTCGTGACGGCGTGGGTCATGGTCCTCCTGGTATGAGGCTCAGGCTCGCTCGGCGGCACCGAGAGCGATGCGCGGGGCCAGCCGTGAGGCGCGGTGGGCAGGCAGGAGCGAGGCGATGAGGCCGATGGCCGGCGTCAGCAGCGCGGCGGCGACCAGCAGGCGCCAGGGGATCGCCGGCGCGATCACGTAGCCCGTCAGCGCCTCGGCGCCAGACACGATGACATCGGCGAGCAGCAGTCCGAAGGCGACGCCGAGCGCCGCCCCGAGCGACAGCACCGTCAGGCCTTCGGCGAGCACCAGAGCGCGTACGTCGCGACGCCGGAAACCCAGCGTGCGCAGCATGGCGATCTCGAAGGCGCGCCGGGAGAGGTTCATGCCGAGCGTGTTGGCGACGCCGAGCGCCGCGATCAGCGCCGCGAGCATCAACAGCATGTTGGTGGTCGTGAAGGTCCGGCGGACCAGCTCCAGGATGGCGGCCCGATACTCGGCGTTGAGGGTGATGTCGAGCACGGCGTCCGGGAACGCCGCGAGCAGCGCCTCGCGCACCTCACTCGGCCGGTGACCGGGCTGCACCGTCAATACGAACAGGTCCGGGCTACCGCCGCCGAAGCGCTCTAGGTCCAGCATCGAGCCGATGAACGTCTCGCCGCCGCTGGTGAAGTCGACCACTACGCCCTCGATCTGGAAGTCGCGGAAGCCTTCGTCGGTGCGCAGGCGGGCGCTGTCGCCAGCGCCGACGCCGAAGCGGTCGGTGATGGTGTTGGCGGCGAGCACCGCGCCGCCGCGCGAGAGGGCCTCGAAGCCGCGAGCCGCGTCGCCTTGACCCGAGACGTACTGCAGCGCACCGAATCCGGCCTCGGGGTCGAAGCGCTCCGGTTCGACCAGCACCAGCACCACGCTGCGGCCGCGGGGTACGCCCTCGGGCTCGAAGCGAACGATCCGCAGCCCCACCCCAGAGACGGCATCGACCCCGTCGACGGCGCTCGCGCGAGTTGCGAAGTCGGCCGCGAACGGGACGGGGGAGGTCACGAAGAGATCGCCGACCACGGTGGTGTCGACCCAGGCCGCGATGGAGCGGTTGAGACCCGTCACCATCGCCGAGACGCCGATGATCAGGCCGACGCCGACGATCACCGTGCCGATCGCCACCCCGTTGCGCGGGGCGTTGCGCACCGTGAAGCCGACGGACAAGCGCCCGGGCGTGCCGAGCAGGCGCACCAGCAGCGGCTGTGCCAGCCGCGCTGCGGGTCCGATCAGGCTCGCCCCGGCCAGCGCCACCCCGGCGAAGAAGGCCGCCATCGCGAGCGCCGTCCCGACGAGCGCCCACATGCCGCTCCAGGGCAGGCGAGTGGCGAGGGCGCCGAGCGCGACCAGGAACCAGCCCAGCGCGACCTGCCAGGACGGCGTGCGGTCGTCGACCGAACGCAGCGCCGAGAGCGGCGTCGTGCGCGACGCCGCTCTCGCCGGCAAGGCCGCAGCGAGCAGCGCCACCAGCACGCCGACTGCGGCGGCCAGCAAGGTCGGCACGGCGGGCACGACCAGCGTCCGGAACTCGAAGCCGACGACGACGGCGTTCAGTCGGGTGATGCCGTACGAGAGCCCGAGGCCCAGCAGCACACCCACGGTCACTCCGGCGAGGCTCACCCAGAGCGCCTCGGCCAGCGCCAGCCGCAGCACGTCACCGCGACGGAGGCACACCGTCCGGAGCAGCGCGAACTCGCGTGAACGCTCGACGACGCCCGCCATGAAGGTGTTGTAGGCCATGAACCCGCCGAGCGCCATCAACGTCGCCGCCAGGATCAGGAGCCCGGCCTGGAGCGTCTGCACGATGCCGCTCGCGGCATCGCCCACGCCCGCCGGGTAGGTGACGGTGAAGGCGTCGCCGACCGCGTCCTGCAGGCGGGCGCGCACGACCTCGACGTCGGCGTCGGGCCGCAGCTGCAGCTCCAGGTGACTGACCCGGCCGACGAGCGACAGGGCCTCCTGTAGGTCCTGGAGGTGCGTCACCCCGACACGGCCGCCGTTGGTCGTCGCGAGCGCCACGCGATCGTCCATCGCTCCGACCAGGGTCAGCGGCAGCGGGCCCGCCTGGCTGGCGAAGACGACGGTGCTCCCGATGTTGAGTCCGCGGCCGGCGATGAAGCCTTCGGCGATGACGACCTCTCGCTGACCCGCCCGCGGCAAGCGGCCCTCGCTGAGCGCGAAGGGCAGCGTGGTGTCGAGCTCGGTGAGGCGCCCGCCGAGCTGGAAGCCGCTGTCGATACCGGGCAGCAGCGAGCCGGGCACGGCCTCCGCGTCGCGTTCCGGCTCGGCCCGCGTGTTCAGGACCGGAACCGCCCACACCACCGCGGGGTCGGCGCGCACCGTGGACTCGAGCTCGGCCGCGGCCATCACGGCTCGCCCGGTGGCGCCCGGCGTCACGATCAGGTCGGCCGGTCCTGATACGGCCTGGAGCGTGTCTCGCACGTTGGCCTCGACGTTGTCGCCTACCGACAGCGTCGCCAAGACGGCGGCCACGCCGAGCCCCACTCCCAGCACGGTGGCCATCGTCCGCCAGGGGTGCCGCAGCAGATTGCGCAGGGCCAGTCGCGCCAGGATCGGCATCGCGCCAGTCTACCCGCCGGTTCCAGCAGCCTCGCGTGCGGCGGGGTCTCGCCACGCCGGGACCAGCGGGGGCGCCAGGACCAGTCGTCGCCAGCGCCCGCCCTGCCGCTCGCAGGTCTCCGAGGGACAGGCGCCGTGCGCCGCCAGGGCGCGGGCGAGCTCAGCCGGCGTTGCCACGCGCACCAGGGCTGCGCGCAGGGCCACGGCATCGAGCGCCGGTCCTGGAGCGTCGGTGAGCGCCCGAGCGTAGGCGGCGAGCTGCCCGCGCAGCGCGCGCAGTGGCTGGGGCCCGCCGTACCAGTGCGCGTGATCGAGCGCGTGCCGCCACACCACGGCGATCACACCCGCCCGGTCGGGCGCCGGCTCGCCGCGCAGTTGCGCGAACAGCCAGGGGCGGCCGATCGCTCCCCGGCCGACCATCACGCCCAGGCCGCATTCGCGCGCGCGTGCGTAGCCGGCCGTGTCGGTCACGTCGCCGGAGCCGACGACCGGCACCTCGACGGCTGCGGCGACCCGCGCGATCGAGTCCCAGTCGGCGCAGCCCTCGTAGCCCTGGCGGGCGGTCCGGCCGTGCACCGTGAGCAGGGACGCGCCAGCGGCCACCAGCGCCTGCGCGACCTCCACAGCTACGTCGCGCTCCACGCCGAGGCGCAGCTTGGCGCTCACCGGCACGCCGGTGGCCGCCACCATGGCCGCGAGCACCGCTGCGGCGCGCTCTGGGCGCCGCAGCAGCTCGCTGCCGCAGCCCCGGTTGACGACCTTGCGCACCGGGCAGCCGAGGTTGAGATCGAAAGCTGCCGGCCGGAACCAACGCTCCAGCCGCTCGACGGCCCGCGCGGCCAGGTCGGGCTCGGCCGCGAACAGCTGGATCACGGCGTGCGGTTCGCCCTGGTACGGCGCCGAGATGCGCTGGCCGCGCACGGCTTCCGGATGCAGCGAGAGCGCCTTCGCCGAGACCATCTCGCTCACGGCCCAGGCGGCCCCGAAGTGGCGGGCGAGGCGTCTGAACGGCGCGTCGCTGTAGCCCGCCATCGGCGCCAGCACCGCGCCGAGGTCGATGCGCTCATCGAACCAGCTCCGCCGCGAGGCGCCGGGTCGCCAGGCAGCGGTCGCCGGCCGCCCCGCGTCGGGCTCGCTGCGCCCAGCGTCGGGCTCGCTACGCCGAGCGCCGCCCTGCGTCATGCGCTCGGCAGCGAGCGTTCCAGCCACGCCCACCAGGCGCCTCCCAGGAAGGAGCTGCGCTGCTCACGTGGCACGACCTTGCCGAGTCGGGCGAAGTCGGCGCCGCGCGTCAGCTCTATCGGGGTCTCCTCGGTGCCGAAGCCGCCGTCGAAGTCGCTGCCGATCCCCACCCGACGAGCGCCGACGTGCTTGCGGAGGTGGTTGAAGTGGCGCCGGACGCTGCGGAGATCGACCGTCCCGTCACGAGCTACCGACCGGTCCAGGAAGGCGTTGCCGAGCACCATGCCGACGACGCCGTCGCGCTCGCCGAGCGCCCGCAGGGCGTCGTCGCTCAAGTGCCTGTCGGTGGGTGTGAGGGCGCGCGCGTTGCTGTGGCTCGCCAAGACGGGACCGTCGAAGCGCTCCAGGGCCTGCCACAGCGACTCGTCGGCCAGGTGGCTGAGGTCGAGCGCCATGCCGAGCTCCTGCATGGCGTCGATCAAGGCGTGCCCGAGCGGCGTCAGGGGGCCGGGCGCGCGGGTGCCGCCCGCGTAGCGGGTGCCCTGCCAGGCCGGACCGACGATGCGCAGGCCCTGGTCCCACCACCAGCGCAGCTCGTCGGGCGTCCGTATCGGATCGGCGCCCTCCATGAGCAGCACGACGCCGATCGGGGCCTCCCAGGAGGCGGCGCGCTCGGCCCGCAAGGCCGCGAGGTCGGCCTGGCTGGTGACGATGCGGGCCCAGCCGATCGCCTCCATGGAGCGGTACCAGTCGAGCTGGGCTCTCGCCTGCTCGTGCGCCTCCTCGGCATCGCGGTAGGCCGGGGCGATGCCCTCGAAGGGATCGAACCGGCTGGTGCCGTCGCGCTCGCCTTCGGCGTGCTCGGCCGTATCGAGCTCGCCTTCGGCGTGCTCGGTCGTATCGAGCTCGCCCTCGGCGTGGTCGGCCGCGTCGCGTTCGCCTTCGGCGCGCTCGCCCGCG
>SKMG01000267.1 GCA_007121175.1 Trueperaceae bacterium
CTCGACCTCGGGCTCGCTGCGAGAGTTGCCTACGACGCGGTCTGGTCGGAGTTCTGCGACTGGTACCTGGAAGCGGCCAAGCCGGCGTTGCGGGCTGGAGACGATGGTACACGGGCAACACTCCGCTATTGCCTGAGAACGTTCGTGCAGCTGCTCCATCCGCTGATGCCGTTCATCACGGCCGAGCTCTGGGAGGCGCTCGGAGCCGACGACGAGGTGGCCACCTCGAGCTGGCCGGAGTTCGAGAACGACGCAATCGATGACGCGGCCGAGCAGGACTTCGCGCTGCTCCAGGCCGCGGTCAGCGCGGTGCGGCAGCTGCGGGTGGAGGCCAACCTGCCGCCGGCTCAGGTGATCGACGTCGTGGTGGAGGGTCCCGCTGCGGCCGTGGTGGCCGGCGAGGCCGAAACGTTCGCCGGCCTGGCGCGCGCGCGCGTCCTGCGGGCGCTCCCGCCCGGCCCCAGCCTGGCGCGGTCGCTCGCCGGCTGCACCGTCCGGCTCCCGCTCGAGGGCGTCGTGGACGTTGCGGCCTGGCGCGAGCGGCAAGAGCGACGGCTGGCCGACGCCCGCGCCGCGCTCTTGCGTCACGAGCGCAAGCTCGCCAACGAGCGCTTCGTCGCGAACGCCCCCGCCGCCGTGGTGGCCGAGGAACGGCGCCGCGCGGAGGAGGCCGGGCAGCTGGTGGACTCGATCGAGGCGAGCCTAGCGGCGCTGTCGGTCTGAGGACGGCGCCGCTCTAGCCGCGTGGCTCGTCGCGGACCGTCGCGTCGCCGCTCGAGCCGTCGGCCTCGGGTGGGTCGTCGGACGGGAGCTCCGGCTCCGGTGCCGGGGTCGGCTCAGGAACCTGGGCCGGCTCGGGCGCGGTGGCCGGCTCGGGCGCGGTGGCCGGCTCGGGCGCGGCCAGGTCGAGGCCGTTCGCCCACTGCTGGGCCGCCTCGAGCCCCTGTGTGAGCCAGCGCTCGAGCGCGTCGGTGGCGGCCTCCACTACGCGCTCCACCAGCGGCGCCTCGGCCTCGGTGAAGCGAGACAGCACCCACCGCTCGGCCGGCCAGTCGTCGGGCGGCCGCGAGATGCCCACCTTCAGGCGGGCGAAGCCGGGGCCGATCCTGTCGATGGTGTCCTGGACGCCGCGCTGGCCGCCGGCGCCGCCGCCGATTCGGACCCGCAGCCGGCCCAGCGGCAGGTCGAGGTCGTCGTGCACCAGCAGCACCTGCTCGGGCCGTACCGCGTATCGGGTCATCAGCGCCTGGACGGCCGCGCCGGAGAGGTTCATGAAGGTGGTCGGCTTGGCCAGGACCAAGTCGCCCGCTGCACGCGCGATCAGCGCCTGGCGCCCTTTGGCGAAGTGCAGCCCGCGCCGCCGGGCGAGCCGGTCCACGACGAGGAACCCGGCGTTGTGCCGGGTCCCCGCGTAGCGTGGCCCCGGGTTGCCGAGGCCGACCACCAGTTGCATGGCCGGGTCAGTCCTCGCCGGCCTCGTCGTCCTCGCCCTCGTGCTCGCCGATCACCTCGGGCTCCAGCTCCTCCTCGTCGGTCACTTCCTCTTCCTCGACCATCAGGCGCGGCGGCACCAAGGTGACGACCGCCAGGTCGAGGTCGTCGAGGATCTCAGCCTCGGCCGGGAGCAAGGGCCGCAGGTCGCGGACGTGCAGCGAGTCGCCGATGGTGAGTCCGCTGATGTCGAGCGCGAGCTCCTCCGGGATGAAGCGCGGCAGCACGCTGATGTGCAGCTCGCGACGCTGCACGTCGAGCTCCCCGCCGTCCTTGACGCCGGCCGGCGTGCCGCTGAGCTCGATGGGCACGTAGATGGTGACAGGCTCGTCGGCGGTGACGGCGAAGAAGTCGATGTGCTGGGCGACACGTTGCCGCTTGTTCATCTGCACGGCCTTGACGATCACCTGGTGTACCTCGCCGTCTACCTCGAGGTCGATCAGGTTCGAGCTGCCCTGCTCGCGGAAGACGCGGTCGAACGAGCGCTCGTCGATCGAGATCGTCACGTTCAGCGACTTGTTGTACACGATGGCCGGCAACCGGCCCTGCTGGCGCAGAGCGGCGGCCGAACCCGCCTCGCGGACGGTAGCTTCGAGCTTCATGGAGCCTCCCCGGTGGGCCCCGGCCCGCGCTCGGGCCAGGGGCGTCACCGCCGCGCTCGCCGACGTAGGGGACGGGTCGCGGCGTTCCTGACAACGCATCAACATACCGGGCGGCGGCGTGCGAACGCAAGCGGCGCCAGACCCGGCGCTCGACCTCGCGGCTCTTACGAGCTGAAGAGCGAGCTGACCGAGTCGTTGTGGTGGACGTTGTAGATGGCCTTGGCCAGGAGCGGCGCCACCGACAGCACCTGCAGCCGATCGTGCTGGCCGTGGAACGGGATGGTGTCGGTCACGATGACGCGGCTGATGGCATGGAAGGAGAGCCGCTCGAGAGCGGGTGGCGTGAACACCGGGTGCGTCGCGACGACCCGTACGTCGGGCTCGGCGCCGAGCCTGAGTAGCGCATCGATGCCGCGGCGCATGGTTCCCGCAGTCGAGATCATGTCGTCGATCATGATCGGCCGCAGCCCCTCGACGTCGCCGATCGCGTGCGTCACGGACGTCTCGGTGGGGCTCGTGCGGCGCTTGTAGAGCATCGCCAGCGGCAGTCCGAGGTAGTTCGCCAGCCGCCGCGCTTCGGTGGCCCGGCCGACGTCGGGCGAGATGACCACGCTGTCCTCGACGCCGGTCGTGAAGAGGTGGTTGCCGAGGATGTCGAGCGCTGTGAGGTGATCGACCGGGATGTCGAAGAAGCCCTGGATCTGCCCCGCGTGCAGGTCGATGGTGATCACCCGGTCGATGCGCACCGTCTCCAGCAGGTTGGCCACCAGCTTCGCGGTGATCGGCTCGCGCGCCTGGACCTTCTTGTCCTGGCGGGCGTAGCCGAAGTAGGGGATCACCGCGCTGAC
>SKMG01000456.1 GCA_007121175.1 Trueperaceae bacterium
CTAGGTAAGCAGGCGAGGCTGGCGCAAGCGCTCGACGCCTACCGCTGCCTGCCCAACGGCGAGCGCTTCGTCGCGACCGTGCGTTCCGTGGACGACGACGGCGTCGAGGACGTCTTCGACGTGAGCGTCGCGGGCGTTCACGCCTTCGATGCGAACGGCATCGTCGCTCACAACTGCGGCGAGATCCCGCTCTTCCCCGGCGAGCCGTGCGACCTCGGGGCGATCAACCTCGCGCAGTACGTCGCGGAGCCAGACGTCGGCATCGACGGCTTCGACATGGACACGTTCCGTGCCGACGTCGCGACCACGATCCGCTTCCTCGACAACGTCCTCGAGGTGAACCGCTTCGCGCTCGAGGACAACCGCGAGATGAGCCACTACCTGCGCCGCTTGGGGCTGGGCATCATGGGCCTCGCCGATGCGCTCATCCGCATGGGTCTGCGCTACGACAGCGAGGAGGGCCGCGAGGCGACGCGCGCGATGATCGAGGCGCTGCGGGAGGCCGCCACGCTCGCCAGTGGCGCTCTGGCCGAGGAGCGGGGGCCCTTCCCGGGCTGCGCCGCGTCGAGCCTGCGCGAGCCGCGCCGCAACATCGCGCTGCTGACCGTGGCTCCGACGGGCACCACCAGCATGCTCATGGGGGTGTCGTCGGGCGTCGAGCCGATCTTCGCGCCCTTCGTCTACCGCAAGATCGGCAGCGCGTACGCCGCCATCGTCGCGCCGCTGTTCCGCGAACTGCTGGAGAAGCACGCCCCGCATCCCGACTACGCGAGCCAGGGCGCCTGGGACTGGGACGCAGTGGTCGCCGCGGTGCAGGAGCACCACGGCAGCGTGCAGGGCCTGCCCTTCATCCCCGAGGAGGTCAGGTCGGTCCTGGTGTGCGCGCACGACATCGCGCCCGCCGACCACGTGCGCATGCAGGGCGTGGTGCAGAGCGCCTTCGACGCTGGCGGCGAGATGATCGCGAACTCGATCTCGAAGACGATCAACCTGCCCAACCGCGCGACCGTCGAGGACGTCTTCGAGGCGTACGTGCTGGCGTTCGAGAGCGGCTGCAAGGGCATCACCGTCTACCGCGACGGCTCGCGCGAGTTCCAGGTCCTCTCCACCTCGCGCAAGGCGGAGAAGCAATCTACGGCTGCGCCGGCATTGGCTCCCGCTGCGGCCGAGGATCCGGAGGCGCGCGGGGCGGCGCCGTCTCCGGCGGCGCCGTCTCCGGCGGCGTCGTCTCCGGCGGCAAGCGCTCGCACGCCGGCGGAGACGCCTCGCCCGCCAGCCTCAGGGCCGACCGATGCCCGACCCGAGCACCGCCACCTGACCCGCATCGAGGAGCGCAACGGCACCGGAGCGGCCTTCGAGCGGTTGCCCTCAGAGCCGCTGTTCGACCGGCCGACGCGGCTCGAGGGCTTCACCGACGCGGTCAAGTTGATGCTGCCCACAGGCGAGCGGCGTGGCTTCTACGTGACCGTCAACAAGCAAGACGGGCTGCCGGTCGAGACCTTCATCACCAGCGGCAAGGCCGGCGACGAGGCCAACGCCGATTCCGAGGCGCTCGGACGGGTGGTCTCGATCGCCCTGCAGTACGGCGTGCCGGCCGAGGCGATCGTCAAGACGCTACGCGGCATCAACGGCGGCATGTACGGCACCTACCAGGGTCGCATGGTCGCCAGCCGCGCCGACCTGATCGCGGTGGCGCTCGAGACCGCCGGCGTCGAGAACGTGCTGCAACGCGGCAAGCCCTGCCCCGACTGCGGGGCGCCGCTGCGCTTCGAGGAGGGCTGCATGAAGTGCGAGGCCTGCGGCTACAGCAAGTGCGGCTGAGAGCCGGGGCGGCTGAGAGCCGGGGTGGCCGTGAGCCGGGGCGTCCGTGAGCCGGGGCGGCCCGTGGGGCGCCTTGCTCGGGCGAGGTAGCCGGCCGGGACCTACGCCAGGACGCCGGTCCGGCGCAGGCGCTGGTGCAGGTCCTCCAGCGTCTCGACGATCAGGTCTGGCACGTGAGGTGAGCTGTCGAGGTGCTCGCGTCGCGTCTCGCCGGTCAACGTCAGCACCCCGACGAAGCCGTGATCGGCTGCCATGCGCACGTCGGTGTAGAGGCGATCGCCGACGTAGGCGACCCGCTCTGCCGGCATGTCCAGCCGGTCGCCGATCGCGCTCGCCATCGAAGCGTGAGGCTTACCCAGCACCAGCGGCCGCGCACCCGTCGCCTCGGCGAGCAGCGCGATGAACGACCCGCAATCGGGAATCGGCCCGTTCGGGGTCGGACAGACCAGATCGGGATGGGTCGCGAGGTACGGCAGTCCGGAGCGGATGAGGTCGCTCGCTCGCCGCAGCTTGTCGTAGGTCAGCGTCAGGTCGAAGGTGAGCAGCACCGAATCGGGGTCATCATCGGTCGGCTCGATACCCTGATCGCGGTACTCGTCCTCGACGTCCGGCGTGGCGAGGAGGAACGGCCGCTGCAGGCCCGTACGACGAAGGTGCAGCACGGCGACGTCGTTGGAGGTCAACACACGATCCCGATCGGCCGGCAGCCCGAGCGCAGACAGCGAGTTCACGTAGCCGGCACCGGTCTTCGAGGAGTTGTTCGTCGCGAAGAGGTAGGGCACGCCGGCACCGGCGAGCGCCATGATCAGATCGAGAGCGCCCGGAAGCAGCGTCGGCCCGAGGTAGACGGTGCCGTCGAGATCGAACGCGAGACCGGTGATGCCGGTCAGCGTGGCGGCGTCGGTGGCGGCGGTTGGGCGAGGGGTATACGGCATGACGCCGCAGGCTACCGCTCACCCCGGGACTGGTGCTATACCATGCGCTCATCGAAACGGTGTCGCGCACGAAGTCCGGAAGGTGAGGAGCTTCCTGTGGTCCCGTAAGCGATCGGCCCTGGCGAGGGCCGACGAGGGGAAACGTCGCGAGGGCACGAGCGCACGCTGGTAGGCGCTCGC
>SKMG01000279.1 GCA_007121175.1 Trueperaceae bacterium
GCAGGGGTTCCTGGTGGTGGCCTCCGGCGCAGGCGTGGACGTCCGGCCGGCGCTACAGGCGGGACTCGCGGTGCTCGAGGGACGCGGCGGCGGCAGGCCGGAGCGCGCCCAGGGGGCCGGACCTGCGCGAGCCCGTCTGTCCGATGCGGTGGAGGCCGCGGCTCGCGCGCTGCGGCCCTGAACCCCCGCAATTCGGAACGATTCCGAGAATGTGATAACATGACGACGCCCGGCGGGCCGGGCCGCACCGGCCTAACGCGGATGCGTCCGCCGCGGCAGTACCATGGAGCGTCGGTCCGCGCACCTGGTGCGGCCGCCGCCGGTTTGCCTCACGCCCCGCGGGGCATGGGAGGAGCGCACAGATGAAGAAGTCCATTGCCAACCGCAGCCAGTCCCTGTACTCGAGCCGCATCGATCTCAGCGAGGACATTCGCGTCGAGCTGGTCGGCATCATCAACCAGCAGCTCGCGGACACGATCGATCTCTACCTGCAGACCAAGCAGGCCCACTGGAACGTCAAGGGGCCGCAGTTCTACTCGGTGCACACCTTCTTCGACGATCTGGCCGAGAGCATCGAGGAGTACGTCGACGAGATCGGGGAGCGCGCCACCGCGCTCGGCGGCATGGCCCTGGGCACGGCGCGCATGGCCGCTGAGTTCACCACGCTCGAGGAGTTCGACACCGACATCGTCAGCGTCGAGGCCTGCATCGAGGCGCTGATTGCGCGCTACTCCGCCTACGCCGCGTCGACTCGCGTCGCGATCGAGCGCTCCAGCGAGCTCGGCGATCCGACCACCGAGGACCTGTTCACTGAGATCTCGCGCGTGATCGACAAGAACCTCTACTTCCTGGAGTCGCACGTACAGAACTGACCGCGCCGCGTTCACGAGCATCGCCGGACCGGCCACGGCCACCAGGCCGTGGCCGGTCCTCCGTATCCGGGCCGGGGTCACTCTCGTCTCGCCGCGGCCGCTCCCCTGCGCCTGCTCGCGCCGCATCCGCTCCCCTGTGCCCGCTCGCACCGATGGCATGTGCCCCTACCAAGGCGCGCGGGACGCCGAGGTACGCTAGCTGCCATGCGGGCCACGGGTGGATTCTGGGAGACGACGGTCACGACGCCACTACTGTGCGAGCGCTACCGCTTGCTGAGCGATCGCCGGCGCTTGGAGCGCGAGCTGGATCAGCTCGCCACGCGCATGTCTTGGGTCTCGCCGGCTGACGGCCGCCTCTGGTCCGGCAAGCGCGCCGCGCTGCTGGAGCGACTGTGCGCCGCGCCCAATCGCGCGTCGCTCGAGGAGCTGTGGCGTGACGTTCGCGCTCTCTCGACGCTGCTGGTCAGCGCCAGCCGTCGCTGGAAGGCGCTCGGCGCGCCCTGAGGCGCCCCCCGGACGCCCTTGAAGCGCGCCGGACTCCGCTAGGCTTCGAATCCGCCCTGACTGCCGAGATCGTCCGAGAGCGCGTTCTGCTCGAGGACGTGCGGCGCCACGAAGATCGGCGCGCCGGTCCGAACGGCGAGCGCCAGCGCGTCCGAAGGCCGGGCGTCGACATCGAGGTGCACGCCGGCTCGCTCCAGCACTACCATCGCGAAGTAGGTTCCTTCCGCCACGTCGGTGATCTCCACGCGCGACACCTTCGCCCCGAGCAGCTCCAGCATCGACAGCATCAGGTCGTGCGTGAGCGGCCTGCCCGGCCCCTCACCGGCACGGCCGGCGGCGATCGCCAGCGCCTGCATGGCGTCGATGACGATCGGCAACAGGTCGCCCTCCGGTCCCTTGAGCAAGACCAGGAACTGGTTCTCGTCACCGGAAACGGCGATGTCTTCGAGGTTGACCTCGATCATGCCCGAGTGTACCGCTTGCTCGCGCCAACGAGCGTCCCCAGTGGGCTCGCAGCCGCGACACCCGGCCTGCGAAGCGGTAGACTCGCGCAGAGTGGCCGGTAGCGACGGCTGTGACCCTGCTTCTGAAGCGGTGCGTGCTCGCGGGATCCTCCCGGTTCCGACGCCTTCGGCGCCGAATCGAATCGGTCGTCTGCCCGCCCTGCGGACGGGTCGGGCACTCCCCACCCTGGCCCCCGCCATCCTGGCACTCGCCACCCTGGCGCTCACCACCCTGGCGCTCGGGCAGCCCGAGCTGCCCGACCCGCGCCAGCATCCCGTGTGGGGTCCGGCCCTGGCGGCCGAGGCAGCGTCGGTAGCGGCTGATGCACCCGCCAGAGCCGCCGCCGCGAACGAGCTCACCCGCGTCACGCACGGCCTCAGCGCCTGGGCGCAGCTGCGCCCGTCGCTGACCTATCGCTCGCGCGACGGCCACCTGACGACCGCGCTCGGGCCCAGCGCCGGCGTCGAATGGCTCGACGATCCCGCCGCGCGCGCCAACGCCGCGCTCGACCAGCACCGGGGCGACGTCGCTGCTCACGAGCGCGCCCTGCGCGAGGTGCGCGCAGCGACCGGGGCGTACATCGGGCTGCGCCGGGCACTGATCGCGGTCGAGCTGGCCGAGGCGCAGCTCCCGGCGCGCCGGGCGACGCTGGCCCGGGCCGAGGACGGTCTGCTGGCCGGCAGCGTCAGCCGAAACCAGCGCGACGTCGCGGCGCTCGACCTCGAGCGGGCGCAAGAAGCCGTCCGGCGCGCGCACCTCGAGGTCTCCGCTGCCCGGCACGTTGCCGTGCGCTACGGGATCGACGTGCCTGCGGCCGAGGCGCAACACCATGCGCTGCTCGCAACCGAGCCGCTGGAGGGCTGGCGGCTGCTGCCGCCGCCTGAGACGTTGCCGCGCGAGACGCTCCTGCGCCGGCAGCTCGAGCGCGACCTCGCCGCCGCACGGCTGGCTCGTCGCGGCGCGTTCGCCATCGTGCGTGACCTGCGCGTCGACGGCAGCTGGACCGAGTCCGGTGCGCGCCTGCGCGCCGGCGCCGGACTCTCGGAGGGGC
>SKMG01000258.1 GCA_007121175.1 Trueperaceae bacterium
AGGACTACCACTGAGGTGAAGGCCATGGACGAACCAAATGGAGTTCGACTGAAGCACCCGGCGCATCCGGGCGCCTTCGTGAAGTTCGAAGTGATCGAGCCGCTCGATCTATCGGTGACCGACGCGGCGCGCGTCCTCGGTGTCACCCGCGCGGCGTTGTCGGCCCTCCTCAACGAGCGTTCATCCCTCTCCCCCGCGATGGCGCTGCGGATCGAGCAGGCATTCGGCGTGTCGATGGACACGCTGCTGCGCATGCAGCTGAGTTTCGACATCGCGCAGACGCGGCACAAGTTCGGTGACCTCGGCGTGAAGCGTTATGTGAGGGGGCCAGGTCTGGCGTGACAGCCGGAAGCGGGAACGGCCGCGGCAGCCCGTCGAGCGGGCCGAGGCGACCGGTAACCGTGCCGGCCGGCTCTGGCGGCATCGCTCGAATCGGGCACGATCAGAGCGTGTGCCAGTGTTTGACCCCGGCGCGCAAGCCCGCGCCGACCAGTGCGAACGACCAAGCTTCCTCCGCTCGGCTCGGTCGATAGCAGCGAACGAGGTTTGGGTCCCTGTACCTCTCGGGATCCTTCGTGACGTTGAAGATGAACTCGAGCATGCCGTCGCTCGCGGTCTGTGGCTGCTGCCGAGCGGGAACGCTGCCCGACCAGTGGGCCGGCCGGGGGGTGAAGGAGGCAGTGTGGCGTCTACCGCCGGAAGAGCGGCTCCTGCTTCAGCCGGTCGATGAGCCTGGGGTCATCGAGATCTTGCGGGTGCTCGACGTGCGTGTAGACCCCAAGGACACGTACCACCCGCAGCTCGTAGTGCACATCGAAGTACAGGCGTCCCGACCGCGCAGCGCCACGAAGGGCAGGCATCTTGAAGCGTGCGTTGCGGAAGATGCATCCGTCAACCGCGTACCCACGCGGATACGGCTTGGTCACGAGCCTGGATGGCGGCTCGGCGTAGTGTGCTGCAAGCGGGTTGAAGTGGATTGCCGCTATGAGGCTGCCGAGAAGGGCATCGAGTTCCTGCGCCGCACGGGCGTTCTTGCGGTAATGCCGCTTTCTTCAAGCTTTCGAGGTCCCTGGCGTACCCGGCAGCGAGGCTAACCGACCACTCGCTCGAGTTCACGCCCCGCCGCCTCCGCCTCGTCGACACGTGCCGCAATCATCGCCTCGTACGCAGGCGTCTCGTCCTCGGCCTTGGAGAAGATCGTATCCCCGAACCAGAAGATGGCCTCTTCGGCTTCATCCAGTGTGCGGGTGAGATCCTTGAGGACGAGCTGCATCCAGATGAAGCGTAGTGAGGTGGGTCGCGGCCCCCGCGCTGCAAGCTCTGGTGCTCGAGCAGCGTGCAGCGCGATGTCGTACAGGCGGCGCTTCTCGAAGTTCGAGAAGGAATCCCATTCAACCTCGATCAGATCGGTGAACTGTCGGATTTCTGCGGTTGCGGCGCGTACGTTCTTGACGCGGCGGCGGAACGCTCGCAGGTCGCGGAGGGTAATTGCATCATGGATGACGCTGGTGACTACGCGCACGTTCTCTGCCAGCGCGGCCATCGCCACATGACGGCTGGCCATGGTCATCGGCGCGGTGGTCATGGTGCCCTCCCGGCTCTGAGTGTAGCGGACGAAGGAGGTTGCGGCGCGTTGTCCGTTACCCGCTGCCGGGTATGAGGCGGCAGCAGCCCGTCAGGGTGATTCGCGGTGGTTCCTTCACCGACGATGTACCTCGTCGATTGCCGAGGCACGGCGCAGCCCGCCTCCGCCTTCCGCCTCACCCCCCGCCGGCGCCTCCCGTCCCACGCTCCCCCAGCATCCGCTCGACCCTCTCCGCGTACGCCTCCGGATCGGCTTTGCGCCGTAAGCCCGCGGCAACCATGCTGCGAACCTTCCCGAACACCGGCCGCTCGGGCCAGGGGCGGTCGTGGCGGCCGTAGACCCAGGCAACGTTGGCGTAGGTGTTGGGGTCGCGTCCGTCGAGGAGGTAGCGGTCGTTGAGGTCCCGAGTGAGCTCGAACGCTGCCTCGGGCTCACGGCTCCACGCGAGCATGCGCTTGCCCCAGTACATGCGCATGTGGTTGTGCAGGTAGCCGGTCTCGCGCATCTCCCGCATCGCGGCGTTCCAGTAACGGTCGTGCGTCTCGCCTGCCTCGAGCGCCTCCGCAGCGTAGACGTGCTCGCGTTCGTCCCCAGCGTGCGCGGCGAGCGTGGCACGCGCCCACTGGGGCAGCGCCTCATAACGGTCGTAGTTGGGTTCAAAGTACGCGTGGTTGATCGCCAGCTCGCGCCGCACCACCAGCTCCTCGAGGAAGGCGTCGACCGGCTCGGCGGGCACACCGGCTGCCTCGGCGCGCCGCCGCACCTCGCGCAGCACCCGCAGCGGCGAGATCTGCCCACAGCGCAGGTGCATGCTCAAGTAGGAGACCGCCGGGCGATCCAGCGCCTTACGGCCCTCCGCGTAGCGCTCGAGGGACCCATCCACGAAACGCGACAGCGCCGCCGCGGCGGCGCGCTCGCCGCCCTCGAACCATTTCCCCGCGCTGCCAGCTCGCGTGTCGCACCCCAGCCGGCGCGCCAGCGCGAGGGGGTCGTCGAGCTCGGCGCTCACGTTCTCGCCCTCGCCGGGCACGCGCTCGTCACGGTCCCAGCGGCGCGCGACCTCCACCCGCGGCGGCAGCTCGACGAACCGCTCCACGTGCCGCCAGAGCTTGGGCCGGATCGTCCGCGCGGCGTACTCGAGCTTGGCGCTCGCCACCGCCACCGGCACGATCGCCTCGCCCTCGATCTCGACCACGCCGCACGGCGCCTCACGAGCCACGCGCGCCAGGGCAGCGCGCGGCTCGCGCAGGTACCCGCGGTCGCACACCAGCGCGGCCGCGCCGGCGGCGGCTCGCAGGGCGACCTCGTCGGGAGGACCCACGCGGCAGGCGAAGCCGACGCCCCG
>SKMG01000306.1 GCA_007121175.1 Trueperaceae bacterium
CCAGCGCCGCCAGCCGAAGCGCCGGTCGATCTTGAGCCCTGCGCTCATGAGCGCGATCATCACGGCGAACTCGGCGAGGCGCTCGGTGACCAGACGCTGCTCGACGGGATCGATACGCGGTGCACCGGGCCAGAGCCAGGCGACCGCGGCGCCGACGACGACGTAGAAGATCGGCAGCGACAGCGGCGTGCGCCGGATCAGCGGCGGGAGCACCGCGGCGGCGAGGAACATGGCGCCGATGAGCAGCAGCACGAAGTCGTACGGGGCGCTCGCCATGCCGAGAACCTCCGGCCCCGCGGCGCACGTACCAGCAGCCGCGCCGCGTCGGACACGACTCAAGCCTAACGGCGTTGGGGTCCGCGTCCGTTCTACGGAGGCGACGAACCGCACCGCGTGCTGTGCGCGTAGCGCGACCACGGCTCTCATCGGCAGGGGTGCCACGCATCCCTTGTGCAGCGTCACTGGCGCACCGTAGGCTCGGCGAATGAGGTTCTCCAAGGGCTTCAAGGGCCACAAGGCGCCGAAGGGATCGCGGGTATCGCTCCGCCCCATCACCAAGGACACCGTTCGTACCTTCACGCGCCTCGAGGTCGCTCCGGAGCAGCGGGACTATGTGGCCAGCAACTGCGAGTCGCTCGCCGAGGCGAACTTCCACGTCGAGGCCTGGTATCGCGGCATCTACCTCGGTAACGAGCCGGTCGGCTTCGTCATGCTCTACGACGAGACGCTGCGCGACGAGCCACCCGAGGCGCCGGCGGTGTCGTTGTGGCGCTTCATGGTGGCCGCGCCGTTCCAGCGGCGCGGCATCGGTAAGGCGGCGCTGGCACAGGTCATCGAGCACGTGCGCTCGCGTCCGAAGGTGGAGATGCTGTTCACGACCTGCGTGCCGGGCGAGGCCAGTCCCGAGCCGTTCTTCGTCGCCGCGGGGTTCCAGCCGACCGGCGAGGTCGACGACGACGAAGTCGTGCTGGCGCTCGATCTCGAGGACTAGGCTCGATCTCGAGGGCTAGGCTCGAGCACGAGGCGCAACCGTTCGCGCCGCGGCGCCGCCTGTCCGGCGCAGCCAGCGCCAGCCGAGCATGACGAGCACCAGCGCGAGAGCGAGCTCCACGAGGAGTTCTGCGCGCTCCACGCCCGCGACCGACCAGAGCTCACGTAAGACGTTGGCCAGAGCGTGGTAGACCACCACGACCACCGCTGCGCCGCCGGCACTGCCGAGCAGCCACGCATACACCACCGAGCCTGCGAGCAGCGCGAGGTTGAACGTCCAGAAGCCCTCGGTACCGAGCCCCAGCGACGCCTGGTAGGTGCCCTCGATCAGGAACAGCGGCAGGTGCCAGGCAGCCCAGAACACGCCGATCACCAGCGCCGCGAGCAGCACCGGAACCCGCACCTGGAGCGCCCGCTGGCCGTAGGCGCGCCAGGCGGGCTCCTCGACCACGCCGGCGAGGGCGCCGACGAACAAGAAGGCCCCCGAGCCGGACGGCTCGATCACCTGCCACGGTGCAACGCCCTCCCGAAGCGCTGCGAGCACCACCGGGACGCCGGCGAGCAGCGCTGCGAGCAGCAGCGCGACCGCGTACCAGCGGGCGGCGACGCGCCGCGGATCGAACGTATCGCGCCAGAAGGCCGAGCTGGGGGCGTCCCAGGCTCCCGCCGCGACGAAGCCGGCGGTCACGAGCAACGGACCGAGCATGCCGAGCACGGTGAAGACGACGTTGGGAAACTCGAGCCAGGACCCACCAGACCGGAGAGCGAGGGCCCACCAACTCCAACTCCAGACGACGACCGCGAGCATCAGCGCGAGCGGGCGCGCTGCGCCACGCTGCCTCACCATGCCGCCACGCTGCCTCACCGGGCCGCGCTCCTTCGCGGCAGGCATCAGCTGTCGTCCTCCTCGGCGTCGAGCTGCCGCACCCCCTCGAGCACCATGGCCCGGTCCATCTTGGCGTAGATCGCGGTGGTGGCGATGTTGGCGTGCCGCATGAACTCTCGGGTCCGGTGGAGGTCCTGCGTGGCGCGGTAGTAGCGGGTGCCGGCCGTGTGCCGCAAAGTATGCGTGCCCCGGTAGCGCGGCGGGAGACCGGCCTCGCGGTAGTAGGCGTCGAGCGTCCGGCGCACGGTCCGCTCGGTCATGCGGCGGCCCTGGTAGGCCTGCGGGACCTTCTCCCCGACGTTCACGAGCAGCGCGGCCTCGCTCGGCGCGGCCAGGGCGGGCCGGCTCGCGAGCCAGGTCTGCAATGCCAGCGCCAGCCGCCTGGTCAGGAACTGTGTGGCGCTGCGGCCGCCCTTGCCATGGCGCACGAACAGCGTCCCAGACGGCAGATCGAGATCCTCGACGTCGAGCGCCACGACCTCTGAGACGCGCAGCCCGGCGTCGCCGAAGAGTCTGATCATGACGTGGTCCCGCTTCAGTAACGGCGTTTCACCATCGACACGCTTGCACAGGGCACGGTAGGCGTCGGCATCGACGGCCGGCCGCCGCTCGTGCGAGGGCCGTGGATCGCTCGGGGCCTGCGCGTCCTCAGCCGGGTTGACCGCGACGGCGCCGGCCCAGGTGAGCGCCCGATAGAACGTGCGGACCGCCGACACGTAGGTCGAGATGGTCGAGGGCGCCAGCGGTTTGCGCGTGGTGGCGGAGGGCTCGGACTGCAGCGTCGCGACGAACAGGTCGATGTCGTCGATCGTCGCCCGCAGCAGCGGCGTGTCGGGAGAGCCGTCGAGGTTCGGCCAGCAGAACTCGATCCAGGTCCGCAGTCCGAGCTCGTAGGTGGTCCGGGTGCGCGCGGAGATGCGCGCCCGCTTGCGGCTGCGGGCGGTGAGGTAGGCATTCAGCAGCGAGAGCAAGGTGACGACGTCGCGCTCGGCGCAGGCGCGCACGGCCTCGCGCTTGCGGTTGCCCAGATTGGCCCAGGAGGTCTGCA
>SKMG01000210.1 GCA_007121175.1 Trueperaceae bacterium
CCCAGCGAGTACCCGAGGAGCAGCACGATCACCGCCAGGATGCCGACGGTCACCAGGCGCGATCCGAGGTTCCCGTAGCGCGAGAGGATCTCGCTGCGGCGCTGTTCTGGCGTCGGCTGGGCGTGAGCGCTGCTGGCCATCTCAGCTCCTTCCTAAGATCGCCTCGCGCGAGCGTGCGGTGAGGTACTCGATGACCAGGATCATCCCGAAGATGAACAGGATCCCCATCGAGGCGGCCTGGTACTGGAACAGGCGGATGTTGGTGATGAGCGCGAAGCCGATCCCCCCGCCGCCCACCACTCCGACGATCGCCGCGCTGCGGATATTGAGGTCGAAGCGGTAGAACGACCAGCTGATGAAGGCCGGCACGAACTGCGGCCACACGCCCTGGAGGAAGACCTGCACCGAGTTCGCCCCGGTGGCCCGAACCGCCTCGACCTGGCCGGGGTCGATGTCCTCGAATGCGTCGGCGAAGTTCTTGCCGAGCATGCCGATGGCACCGAGCGTCAGGGCGATGACCCCGGCGACCGGCCCGATGCCGACCACACCGATCAAGAGGACGCCCCACACCACGTCGGGCACCGCGCGCAGGAACGACACGACGGCGCGCGACGCGTAGCGGATCACCGGGTTGGGCACTAAGTTGCTGGCGCCGAGGATTCCGAAGCCGATCGAGACGAAGGCGGCGACCACCGCGGCGACGTAGCTCATGTACAGCGTCTCGAGCGCCGGCACCAGGTAACGCCCCGCGGCGGCGAGGCGCGGAGGCAACAGGTCCTCCCACAGGAACTGGAGGATGTTGGGGATCCCGGCGACGGCCGCCCGGAGGCTGAAGCCGGTGCCTTCGACCGACCACCACACGATGGCGATCGCGACGATCACGCTGATCGACTGCACCGCGAACTGCCGGCGGTTCTCCCTACGGATCCGCTCGAGCGCGCGCAGCGTCACGGTGCTCACCGCGGTGGGGCGCCTTCGTGCGGTTGACCGGGCAGCGAGTCGTCGACCCGCTGCGGGCCCGGCCGCGAACCGTCCTCGGGCTCGGCGTCGCCATCCTCAGCCTCGAAGTACAGCTCCTTGACCCGATCGTCGCTGAGCCCCTCGGGCGGGCCGTCGAACACCAGACTGCCGCCCCTCATCGCCACGATGCGGTCGGCGAAGATCCGCGCGTACTCGACCTGGTGGAGGCTCACCACGGCGGTGATGCCGTCCTCCTTGCAGATCTTGCGCAGGAAGCCGAGCACGTTCTCGCTGCTCGCGGGGTCGAGGCTCGCCACGGGCTCGTCGGCGAGCACCAGCTTGGGGTTCTGCGCGATGGCCCGAGCGATGCCGACGCGCTGCTTCTGGCCGCCACTGAGCTGATCGGCGCGCTTGAGGGCCTGGTCTTCCAGGCCGAGCCTCACCAGCGTGTCGACGGCCGCCTCGACGTCGGCCCTGGGGAACACGCCGAGCGTGCCGCGCAGACCCTGGTAGTGCCCCAGGCGGCCGTGGAGGACGTTGTCGATCACGCGCTTGCGGCGCACCAGGTTGAACTCCTGGAAGATCATGCCGATGTCACGCCGCAGGCCCCGGAGGGCGCTGCCGCGCAGCCTCAGGATCGATTGCCCCTCGAACTTGACATCGCCGCTGGTCGGCTCGATCAACCGGTTGACGCAGCGGAGCAGGGTGCTCTTCCCTGCCCCGCTGCGTCCGACCAGCACCAGGAACTCTCCGGGTTGGACCTCGAAGCTGACGTCTTCGACCGCCAGCGTCCCGTCGCGGTAGCGCTTGACGAGGCGCTCGAAGGCGAGGATGGGAGTGCCGTTCATCGTCCCGGTGCCGGTTCGTCTGGCCTAGAAGAGGTCTTCCGGAGACAGCTCCAGCGCGGCCGCCGTGTTGCGGATCACGTCGTAGTCGGCGTCGGAGACCACGATGAAGCCCTGGTGGTAGTTGTGTGCCTCGAGGAACGCCTGGTCGTTGAACGACAGGTAGGCGTGGGTGATCGCGAGCTTGAGCGAGTCGGGCAGGTCACCACGCACGGCTTCGGGGCTCCGCGGGATGGGCGCGGTCTCGGTGACCACGATGATCCGGTCCATGCCGGCTTCTTCGGCGGCGCGCATGCGGATGATCTGGCTGTCGCTCACCGAGGCGGCGTCGACGTCGCCGTTGATGACCGCCCGCACCGCCGCGTCGTGCCCGCCGGCGTAGATGGCGGTGCCGAGCCAACCGTCGAGATCGTCGTTGCTGACCCCGGTCTCCTGGATCAGGTGAGCGCGCGGGAACAGGTAGCCGCTGGTGGAGGCAGGGTCGACCCAGGCAAACGACCGGCCCTCGAGATCCTCGACGCTGTCGATGCCGGTGTCGTCGCGGGTGATGACAAAGCTCTGGTAGGTGGGCTCGAAGCGGCGCATGGCGCCTTGGACGATCGCCTCGGCGTTCGCGCGCTCGGCTGCGAGGATGTAGCTGAACGGACCGAACTTGCTGACTTCGAGGTTGCCGAAGCGCATCGCCTCGATCATGGCGGTGAAGTCGGTGCCGAAGAACAGCTCGACGTTACGGCCCAGCACGGACTCGAAGTGGTCGCGCAGCGGCTCGTAGCGCTCCTCCATGACCGCGATGTCTTCTTCGGGCAGCACGCCGATGCGGATGGTGGTTGGCCAGTCGGTCGTGTCCCAGACGTCGGCGGGTTCGAAAGCGAAGGCGAGTCCGACGGTCAGCGCCAGCAGCGCGACCATGGCGTAGCGAGCGAAGCTCTTGAGCATGGCAGTTCCTTTCCTCGAGGACGTAGGTAGGGCGGGACTCTGCTGATGATCCTCCCTCCAGCACGGGTTCGTGCCCAAGAATGTCGGGTATCGGACGCTTTCTGACGATACCACGAGGCCTGCTGGGAGCTTCGTCCCGGCCACGATTTCGCGCCCGGCCGGTGACCCGCGCGCTGAGGCTC
>SKMG01000128.1 GCA_007121175.1 Trueperaceae bacterium
ACCTCGACGCCTTCCTGAGCTACCTGCCGGGCACCACCGGCGAGGCACTGCAGAGCGGCGCTCCGGTGGTCTTCGACCCTGACCAGCGCATCCCCTTGGACGGCCTCGCGGACGTCGAGCGCGTGCACCGCGAGAACGGCCGTACCGCCTATGAAACGCCGATCGATCTGGACGACGTCGTCGAGACCTCGTTCATTGACTGGGCCCGACAGCAGCTGGAGGCGGCGGCCGACTGAGCGCCGCTCGAGCATGAGCGCCAAGATCGTCGCCCGCTCCGCCGAGAAGCGCTTCCAGACCCGCCAGGGCTGGATGACCGCCCTGCACGGCTTCGACCTCGAGGTCGCCGAGGGCGAGTTCCTGTGCCTGGTCGGCCCCTCGGGCTGCGGCAAGTCCACCTTCTTGCGCATCCTGGCGGGACTCGATCATGCCACCGACGGCGAGGTCCGCATCACGCCGGGTCCGGACCCGCGGCAGCCGCTGGCCAACGTGGTCTTCCAGGAGTACGCGGTGTTCCCCTGGAAGACGGTGCTCCACAACGTCGCCTTCGGGCTCGAGATGCGCGGCGTGCGGCGCGCTGAACGCGAAGCGGCGGCCCGGCGCTGGATCGACAAGGTGGCACTGACGCGCTTCGCCGACTACTACCCGGCGCAGCTCTCGGGCGGCATGAAGCAGCGTGTCTCGATCGCCCGGGCGCTGGCGAACGACCCACAGGTGCTGCTGATGGACGAGCCGCTCGGCGCGCTCGACGCGCAGACGCGCGCCGTGCTGCAAGAGGAGCTGCTGCAGCTCTGGGAGGAGGCGCGCAAGACGGTGCTGTACGTCACCCACTCGATCGACGAGGCGGTGTTCCTGGGCGACCGGGTGGTCGTGATGACCGCGCATCCCGGGACCCTCAAGACCGTCATCGACGTCGACTTGCCGCGGCCACGCGACCTCGGGGTGATGGCCACGCCGGCCTTCGCGGCCCTGACCGGGGCGGTGTGGGAGGCGTTGCGCGACGAGGTGCACCGCGCGATGGCGGAGCAGGCATGAGGACGCCCTGGCCCAACCGACCGGTTCCGCCGGTCTCGCCTGGCCCGCCCGGCCCGACTGGTCCGCCGCCCGCGCCGCAGCTGCAGGCTGCTCCGGGGCGCGGACCAGGGCCGCCTCCCCGCGGGGGGACGCTCCAGTGGGCGCTGCCGCTGTCCGCCATCGTGCTCACGCTGGCCGCCGGCTTCGGTTTCGGCCTCTGGCAGCGTGGCTGGTGGGCGCTGCTGGCGATCGTGTTCGTCTGCGTGGTGCTGCTGGCGCAGGAAACGGAGCCGCGCCTGCCGCTGCGCTACCGCGGCGCCTACCAGCGGCTGCTGGCGCTCGGCTTCCCGCTCGCGCTGCTCTTGACCTGGGAGTGGCTGGCGGGGAGCGGCATCGTGAGCGCCCGCTGGTTCCCACCGCCGAGCCAGATCGCCGTGGCGTTGTGGGAGCTCACGGTCACGTACGACCGCTTCAACCGCAGCAGCCTGCTGGGCCGGCCGTGGCTGGCGCCGGCGGCCTTCGGCGAGAGCGGCTGGGCCGGCGTCGAGGCGCTGGTACGCGAAAGCCACGTGTGGGCGACGCTTTCGCGGGTCCTGGGCGGATTCTTCATCGGCGCCCTGCCGGGCGTGCTGGTGGGGATGGTGATGGGTCTGAACCGGACCGTGCGCATGATGCTCGACACCACCATGTCCGCGATCTACGTGCTGCCGAAGATCGCCATCTTCCCGATCCTCATGCTGGTGTTCCCGAACCCGTTCGGCGAGGGGCCGAAGATCGCTGTCGTGGCGATCAGCGCCTTCTTCCTGGTCGCAATCAGCACCATGGCCGGCGTCCAAGGCGTCGACAAGGTCTACCTCGAGGCCGGTCGGAACTTCGGCGCCAGCCGCGCCCAGATGCTCCGCCACGTGATCTTGCCGGGCGCGCTGCCGATCGTGTTCTCGGGCTTGCGCCTGGCGCTCGGCACGGCCCTCATCGTGATCGTGGCCGTCGAGTTCGTGCGTGCCGACCGGGGCGTCGGCTTCCTGATCTTCTACTACTGGCAGGTGCTGGTGACGCCCAGGATGTACGCCGCGCTGGTGGTCGTGATGGCGCTCGGCGTCGGCCTCACGGGCCTGTTGCAGTGGGTCGAGCGGCGTGCCATGCCGTGGCGGCGGGGAGCCGACGGGCGCCTCTGACGGTGCTCGCCGATGGGCGCCTCTGACGGTGCTCGCCGACGGGCGCCGCTGGCTGTCGCCACTGCCTCGCTCGGCGCCCGCCCCTGTGCCTACCCGCGCTCTGGCTCGCCGCCGACCTCGTCGGGCACGAAGCGCAGCGCGATCCCGTTGTTGCAGTATCGCTGGCCGGTCGGTGCCGGCCCGTCGTCGAAGACGTGCCCGTGATGGGCGCCGCAGCGCGCACAGTGGTACTCCGTGCGAGGGTAGAAGAGCAGGTAGTCGGTCTTGGTCTCGAAGGCTCCCGGCAGCGCGTCGCTGAACGACGGCCAACCGCAGCCGGCGTCGAACTTGACGTCGGAGCGGAACAGCGGCGCTCCGCAGCCGACGCAAACGAACGTGCCCGGGCGCCACTCCTCGTTCATCGGGCTCGAGTACGGGCGCTCAGTCGCCTCCCGGCGCATGACGTCATACGCGGGTGGGTCGAGGCGTTCGCGCCACTGGGCGTCGGTGAGGTCCACGCGGGTATCGTCGTCGGCCATGCGGCGATGCTACGCGCCGCCGGGGCACGCGAGCGTGCGCGCGCTGACGCGTGCAGGCATGCGTGGGCGCATTGAAGCGACCGCGCGGCGATGCGGTACCGGCGTCCGGGCTCGAGGCGCCGAGGACCGCTTCAGCTCCGTTGCAGGACGTGCAACCGGTCGACCAACCAGTGCAGCTCGTCTTCGTTGATCGTGTGTGGCAGGCCTGCGTAGATGCG
>SKMG01000141.1 GCA_007121175.1 Trueperaceae bacterium
ACGCTCGGCCGGCGCCGCGGCGCGGTGGCCGCACGTTGGGTCCGCGGGACGATGCGTTCGCCGCCGGCGGGTGAGAGCGTGCGGGTGGTGGCGTCGAGCAGCACCGGCCAGCGGGCACTCAGGTCGAGCGCGCTGGGCCCGTGCTGGGGGAGGTCGACCGGCGCCGACGCCGGCGCGGTGGTGACCGGCGCCAGCGCCAGCGCGAACACCAGGCACCAGGCGAACGCCCGGCCGCGGAACCCGTCCGGGCCGAAGGCGGTCACGCCGCTGGCGATGACGCCGCTGGCGGTGACGCCGCTGGTGCTGGTGCCGTACGCGCTCACGCCGCTGGTACCTCCACCATCTCGTAGACCTCGATGATGTCACCTTCTTGGACGTTGTCGTAGTTCTGCAGGTTGATGCCGCATTCGAACCCGGCGCTGACCTCGCGGACGTCGTCCTTGAAACGTCGGAGCTGGGCGATCGAGCCCTTGTAGACCTCGCGCCCGTCGCGCGACAAGCGGGCCTTGGCGCCGCGCCGGATGGTGCCGTCGGTGACGTACGAACCGGCGATGTTGCCCGAGCGTGGTACGTGGATCACCATGCGCACCTCGGCGTGGCCGAGCACCCGCTCGGCGTACTCCGGCTCGATCTGGCCGCGGATCATCCGCTGCACGTCCTCGATCAGGTCGTAGATGATGCGGTAGTTCTTGAGCGGGATCTTGCGGCGCTCGGCGCTCTTCTTGACCGAGCCGGGCGGCGTCACCCCGAACGTCAGGATCGTGGCGTCACCGGTGGAGGCGAGCAGCAGGTCGGACTCGGTCGGGGCGCCGACCTCGGCCAGCATCAGCTCCAGCTCGACATCCTCGGTGGTGGCGGCCTCCTTCTCGAGCACGCCCTTGATCGCCTCGAGGCTCCCCTGGGTATCGGCGCGCAGGATCAGGTTGATGGTCGACACCTTGCGCTTGCCGAACAGGTCGGCGAGCGTCAGGCCCTTGCGGCCGATCTCCTCGCGCTCCCCGGCCTGGCGCACCAGCCGGCGCTCGCTGGCGGTGCGCTTGGCGGTGGCCTCGTCGGGAGCCGCCTCGACGTGCTCGCCGGCTAACGGCACCTCGGAGAAGCCGAGCACCTGGACCGGCATCGAGGGGCCGGCCTGACTGACGATGGCGCCGGTGTGGTCGGTCAGGCGGCGCACCTTGCCCCAGACCTCACCGCACACCAGGTAGTCACCGACGCGCAGCGTGCCCTGGCGCACCAGCACGGTGACCAGCACCCCGGCGCGCTTATCGAGCACCGACTCGATCACCACGCCGGCGGCTTCGGCCTGTGGGTCGGCGCGCAGGTCCTCGACCTCGGCCACCAGCGACAGCATCTCGAGCAGATCGTCGACGCCCTGGCCGGTCAGGGCGCTGACCGGCACCACGACCGTCTCGCCGCCGTACGCCTCGGGCACCAGCTCGACCTGCATCAGGTCGCGCATCACCCGCTCGTGGTCGGCCTGCGGCAGGTCGATCTTGTTGATCGCCACGATGATCGGCACCCGGGCAGCCTTGGCGTGCGCGATCGCTTCGCGCGTCTGCGGCATGATGCTGTCGTCCGCGGCGATCACGATCACCGCGATGTCGGTGGCGTTGGCGCCGCGCTGGCGGATGGCGGTGAAGGCCTCGTGGCCGGGGGTGTCGAGGAAGGTGACCAGGCCGCTCGCGGTCTCGGCCTGGTAAGCGCCGATGTGCTGGGTGATGCCGCCGGCCTCGCCCTCGGCCACCCGGGTCTTGCGGATGTGGTCGAGCAGCGAGGTCTTGCCGTGGTCGACGTGTCCCATCACCGTCACCACCGGCGCGCGCACCGGCAGCGGCTTCGCTGGCGCGGCGGGCTCAGCGACGGCAGTCGCCGCGCCCGCGCTGGCAGCCGCGCCTGCGGCGGCTGAGCCTTCGGCCACGGCCGATCCTTCGGCCGCCGGTGCCGGCGTGCTCACGGCTGCGGCCGCGGCGTGATCGACGCTGGTGTCAGCAGGCGCGGCCGGAGCCTCGGCGCCGCCTGCCGCCGCTACCCGGGCGGCCTCCTCCTGGGCGGCGAGCTGCCGGATGGTGTCGGCGATGTCGGCATCGAGCGAGCTGGAGTGGCTCTTGTACTCGACGCCGATATCGTCGAGCATCTTCAGCATGTCCTTGGTGTCGAGATGCAAGTCCTTAGCGAGTTGGTAGATACGTACTTTTTCAGCCATGCGTGCCTCCGTGGCGGGAGTCGTCCGAGGTGGCCGCGCTAGCGGCCTGGTCAGTCTTCGTGCGGTGAGCGCCGTGATCGGCGGTGCGGCTGGCGCCGTGATCGGCGGCGTCCGCGGCGGCGCGGGCATCTCGCAGCGGTCGCAAGAGCGCGCTCACCTGCGCCGCGTCCTGGCGGAAGGCGCGGCCCAAGGCGCGCGTCGTGGGGCGCTCGTCGAGCCGCTCGACGCACTGGTGGCAGACCCAGGTGCCGCGCCCGCCGGCGCGTCCCGATACGTCGAGCCGCCAGCCCGCCTCACTGCGAACCATCCGCAGCAGCTGCGCCTTGGGCAGCGAGGCGCGGCAGGCCACGCAGCGGCGCAGCGGGACGTGGCGGCGCTGACCGGTCATGCGCGCTCGCTCGCCTCCTCCTGCTCTTCGTCGACCCGCACGCGAACGGCCGCTTCCTCGTCGCCGGCAGTTTCACCGCCGCCGGCAGTTTCATCGCCGCCCGCAGCTTCTTCGCCGGCAGTCTCATCGCCGCCGGCAGTCTCATCGCCGCCGGCAGTCTCATCGCCGCCGGCAGTCTCATCGCCGCCGCCGGCGGCCTCGCCAGCAGCTTCAGTACCGGCCGCCCCTTCGGCGGCAGGAGGCTGGGCCTCGGCGTCGCCGTGGGGGCTGGCGCTGAAGAGCGCCTCGAACGCGGCGCGGCGCGAATCGCTCGAGCCGATCGGAGCGGTGC
>SKMG01000070.1 GCA_007121175.1 Trueperaceae bacterium
AGGCCGCAGTGGCGCGCCGGACGCGTTGACCGGCCGTCGATCCCCGTGGTCACGCCCCGCCCCTGCCACCGACGTCGACGTCGCGCTCGCTGCGGATGGCCGTTTCGAGCGCCGTGATCTCGTCGTCGCTGAGCTCCGGGAACTGCCCTCGCTTACGGGCGGCGAGCCGGCCGCCCTCCAGCACGAACTGCACGAGGTTCCGCGCGCGCCGGTCCGGCAGGTCGACGATGCGCTCCACGGCGCGAAGCGAGCGGTCGAACAGGTCGAGGAACCCGAGCTCTTCGGCGAGGTCCACGTCGATCGCGTCGCGTAGCCGGTCGAAGGTGTACTCGACCTGCCGGGTCGCATCGAAGGTGCGGTACAGATAGGCGGTGTCGTTCGTGACGCGGAGGTCTCGACTCGAGCCCAGATCCCAGTCGACGAACGGCGCGATCGCGCGCGAGAACGACTCGAGGACCTCGTCGTAGCCCCGCCGGTCGCGAAGGATGGCAGACGAGACGGGAAGGATCACGCCCGACGGGCCGAAATCGCGCCTCGCCAGCACGTGGTGGATGAGCCACCTGTGCACGCGGCCGTTGCCGTCGAGGAATGGGTGGACGAACACGAAGGCGAAGCCGAGCACGGCGGCGGCAACCACGGCGTGGACGCTGTCGTCCATCAGCCGGTCGTACGCCGCGGACCAACCTTCCATGAGGTCTTGAACGTCGCCGGGCCGTGGACACACGTAGTCCACCACCTCGCGGTACCCCGCAGCCGTGCGTCCAACGTAGTTCTGCTCGGTGCGCCATCCGCTGGCCGCGAATCGGCGATCGACGATCTGGCCCTGGAGCGCAGCGAGCGCCTTCGGTGTCGTTGGGTCGGTGTCGCGTGCGCTCGCGAGCGCCTGCACGAAGCGCTCCTCACGACTCGCGCTCGGCGTCTCGGACTCGATCGCGAACGACGACCGCGTCTCACGCGTGTAGAGGAACCTGACGGCGCGCGCGAGCAGACTGGGATCGACCGCGCGCACGGCCTGATGCGCCCGCGCCGCGAGGTCCCAACCGAGGGCCTCCTCGATACGGGCCGTGCGCCGAACGATCGGGCATAATCGCGCATCGCCCAGCAGGTTGTCCGCCACGCGATGCCGTCTGCTGTCACGTCGCCCGGCCACGACGTGTCGCCTCGGGTCCAGGGCGGGTACGTAGTTGCCGCGCCTCGCGTCGGGCAGGTCGAGGGTGACGCCGACGAACGTCTCGAACAGGAACCAGGCTCGCCGCGCGAACGCTCCGGTCGGCTCGCGCCCTATCCACGCCGCGAGGTCGCTTTCCGGCAGGGCGCGTAAAGCGGCGACCAGGAGGGTCAGGTCGATCGGTTCGTGACGCAGCGCGAACTTGACGTGGGCCACAGGGTCGTCCGCCACCGCATACGTAGTCGGGTAGAACTCGAGCACCCGGCCGCCGTGCACCTCCGTCCGCCGCACGCCGGTCCCGACGAAGCTCTCGTGAGCCGGGGGCGGGACCTGCAAGTCGAGGTTCGACCGCAGCCACGCTTGGCCGATGGGCTGTACGCCCGCGTTGCTGAAAGCGGCCGACCGGGGCATGAACGATTATAGGCCTCGATTTGCGATTACAAACGGGGGTCTCGGGCCAGAAACGCTTACGCGCTCGACCGTGCGCCGCAGGCCGATGGGCATGCATCCATACTTCCTTACTTCCTTGCATGCTACGATGAAGCCCGGAGGTGGGAGTGCATGCTCGCCAAGAAGACGTCGAAGAACCAGATCACCTTGCCGAAGCTGATAGCCGGTCGGTTCCCGGACGTCGATTACTTCGAGGTAGACGAGGTGGACGGTCGGATCGTGTTGACACCGCTGCGGCCGAGCCGCGCCGACGAGGTACGCTCCCGGCTCGCTCGCCTCGGCATCACCGACGGCGATGTGACCGACGCGGTCGCGTGGGCACGCCGCCGCTGAACCGTCGCTACGTCTTCGACACGAACGTCGTCGTCTCGGCGCTGGTGTTCCGTGGCGGGAGGTTGGCATGGTTGCGATCCGCCTGGGCGATGCGGCAGCTCGTGCCTGTGGTCTCGAGCGCCACCGCCGCCGAGCTAACGATCGTACTGTCGTACCCGAAGTTTGCGCTCGGCGCCGCCGACCGTGCCGAACTCCTTGGCGAGTACCTACCGTACGCCGAACTCTTCACCGGCACCGTTCCTGGTGCTGACATTCGGGCACCGGACCTAGACGACCAGCCCTTCGTCGACCTCTGCCTCGCGGCCGGTGCCGCCGGCCTCGTGACGGGGGACGCCGAGTTGCTGCGGCTCGCTCCCCGCCTGCCGGTACTCGAACCGAGTGCGTTGCGATCACGCTCCGACGCTCCGCGAGCATGAGGCGAAGCTGACGCTGGCCCGACGCAGTCAGGCCGCGGCCTCGCGCGCTGAGCGTCCACCAAGCCACCGAGCGCGCGCTGACCAAAGCCTCTCTGGACGCTCAGCCCAGGAGCGCATACGCTGGCCGATCATGGCTGCCGACGTCATCGACCTGCTCAGCGCATCGAGCCTTCCGCCCAAGGCCCTCGCCGGACGCACCGCCCTCGTGACCGGCGCGGGACGCGGCATCGGCCTCGAGCTCGCTAGAGCCCTGGCCCATCTCGGCGCCGAGGTGGTCATCGCCGAGATCGACGCCGTTACCGGCGCCGCGGCGGCGGAGACCATCCGCGCCGAGACCCGCTCGGCTCGCTCGGCCACCTTCCATCACACCGACATCGGCGACGACGACTCCATCGCGGCGCTCGTCGAAGCGCACCCGACGATCGACGTGCTCGTCAACAACGCCGCCGCCACCCCGCTCGGGGCGGTCACGGAGGCGCCCCTGGAGGCGTGGGACCACTCCTACCGCGTCAACCTGCGCGGCCCGGTCA
>SKMG01000045.1 GCA_007121175.1 Trueperaceae bacterium
CACCGAACTGCTGCGCGACGACGCGCACGACGCCTCCGGCCTGGTGGTGCTGCACGCCCGCGCGCCACTGAGCGAGGCCGAGGCAGCGGCCTTCGAGCGCGGCCTGGACGCGCTGCTGCGCGAGCCGAGCGAGCAGCGACGCGGCACCTACTTGCGCGAGGTGCACGACCTCCGCGGTCGCCGCCGCGAGCTCGGCGTGCCGATCCCGCCGAGCGCCTGGGACGAGCGCGCCGGGCTGGTCGGACCGTTCGCGGACGAAGCCGAGGCGCACGCCTGGCAGGCGCGGACCCTGCCGCCGGGCTGGCTCGGCGACCCGCTGCCGCACCAGGGGCGCTGGTTCTCCGACGTCTTCCAGGCGGACGACGAGGGCGTGAGGCGGATTCCGAGCTGAAGCCGAGGATCAGAGGGCTGAGCACGAAGATCACAGGCCGCATCCGCGTTGACACCCCGTCGGGCCGCGGCTATGCTCGCTCTCATGGCCGTGCCACACGCATCGTTTACCCGCTCGCGGAGGGCCTGAGGCCAGGCGAGCATCACCGAGCGCGCCAATCCCCGACCCTGCGCACCGCCCCGCCGCCCGGTGGCGGTGCTACTCGTGTCGTGCCGAAGGAGGCACCCTAGCATGCTGGAACAGGCCCTGGAGGAGATCGAAGCGGCCGCCGACGAGCGCGCGCTGCAACAGGTGCGCGTCGCCTGGCTCGGCCGCAAGGGACGCGTGACCGAGCAGCTCAAGGGGCTCGGCGCGCTCGCTCCCGACGAGCGCCGCGAGGCCGGGGCGAGCATCAACGCGCTCAAGAGCGCGATCCAGGACGCGCTCGCGCGGCGTGAGCGCGAGCTCGAGGAGGCCCGCGTGCGCGAGCAACTCGAGCGCGAGCGGGTCGACGTCAGCCTGCCGGGGCTGCGCCCGGCTGCCGGCGCCCATCACCTGCTCACCCAGGTGATGCACAAGCTCACCGACGTCTTCCGCTCGCTCGGCTATGAGGTGGTGGTGGGGCCCGAGCTCGAGGACGACGAGCACAACTTCGGCGCGCTCAACTTCCCGCCCGAGCACCCCGCGCGCGACACCCAGGACACCTTCTGGACCACCGACGGGCGCCTCTTGCGCACGCACACCAGCCCGATGCAGGTGCGTTACATGCGCTCGCACCGGCCGCCCTTCCGGGTGGTGGTGCCGGGCAAGGTGTTCCGCAACGAAGCGGTCGACGCCACCCACGAGGCGCAGTTCCACCAGCTCGAGGCGCTGGTGGTCGACGAGCACGTGACCATGGCCGACATGCGAGGCGCCATCGAAGCGATGGCGGTGGCGCTGTTCGGCCCCGGCACCCGCACCCGGCTGCACCCGACCTTCTTCCCGTTCGTCGAGCCCGGCGCGGAGTTCGCCATTTGGTGGACGCACCCGAAGACCGGCCGCGAGGAGTGGCTGGAGCTCGGCGGCTGCGGCATGGTGCACCCGAACGTGTTCCGCGCCGTCGGCTACGAGGGCGTGACCGGCTTCGCGTTCGGCTTCGGGCTCGAGCGCATGGCGATGGTGACCTACGGCGTCAGCGACATCCGCGACCTCTACCGCGGCGACGTGCGAGTGCTGCGCCAGTTCCGGGGCGTGGCATGAGGCTCCCCTGGAGTGCGCTCGCCGAGCTGCTGCCCGGCCTGCCCGAGCTCGACGAGGTGGTCAGCGCGCTCGACGGCCTCGGCCTGCCGGTCGACGCGGTGCACGAGCTGCCGGGCGCGCCCCGGGGCGTGCTGAGTGCGCGACTGCTCGAGGTGCGACCGCACCCGAACGCCGATGAGCTCACCGTGGTGCGCGTCGACGCCGGCGCGGCCACAGCCGAGGTGGTGTGCGGCGCGCCGAACGCGCGCGAGGGGCTGGTGAGCGCCTTCGTTCCGCCAGGCACCTTCCTACCGGCCCTGGACGTGACGCTGGCAGCGAGAGAGGTGCGCGGCGTGGCCTCGCACGGCATGCTCGCCAGCCCGCGCGAGCTGGGCCTGTTCGATCACGCCGGCGGGCTGCTGACGCTGCCTGATGACCTCGCGCCCGGCAGCGAGCTCGGTGCGCTGTGGCAGAGCGAGCGCGTGCTCGAGCTCGAGATCACCCCCAACCGCGCCGACGCCGCCTCGCTGCTCGGCATCGCTCGCGACCTCGCCGCCAAACTGCGGCTGCCGCTCCAGCACCCGGCCACCTCGGCGGCGCTGGAGACGGGCGATCCCGCGCTGGACGACGGACTGCGGCTCGAGATCGACGACCCGGTGGGCTGCCCGCGCTTCACGCTGCGCCACATCGCCGGCGTGCGCGTCGGCCCCAGCCCGGTGTGGCTGCAGCGGCGCCTGGCGAGCCTGGGCTTGCGCCCGCGCTCGAACGTCGTCGACGTCACCAACCTCGTCACCCACGAGCTCGGGCAGCCCTCGCACGCCTACGACCTGCGCGCGCTGCACGGCGGGGTGCTGCAGGTGCGCCGCGCGCAGCCGGGCGAGCGCCTGCTGACGCTGGCCGACGAGGAGCTTACGCTCGCGCGGGAAGACCTGGTGATCGCCACGCCCGACGGCCGCGGCGGCAGCCGCGCGCTGGCGCTCGCCGGCGTGATCGGCGGCGCCCACGACTCGGTCCACGGCGACACCACCGACGTCGCGCTCGAGGTCGCGCTCTTCCAGAGCCTCACCGTGCGGCGCAGCGCCAAGCGTCACAAGCTGGCCACCGACGCCCAGTACCGCTTCGAGCGCGGGGTCGACCCGAACCTCGCGCCGCTCGCGTCGGCGCGCGTTACGGCGCTCATCAGCGAGCTCGCCGGAGGCCGAGCGCACCCCGGCATCACGCTGACCGGCGCCGACGTGCGCTCTGAGCCGATCGCCTTCCGCCCCGGGCGCGTCGCGCACCTGACCACGTTGGCGGTGCCGGACTCCG
>SKMG01000042.1 GCA_007121175.1 Trueperaceae bacterium
CCCGAAGCCGCCGGCGGTCGACGACTCGCCGGCTGCCAAGCGCCGGCGCCCCGGACGCTTCAGCGGCGCGCTGATGATGGCCACGGTCTTCTTCATCGTGCTCCAGAGTGCGGTGCCGCCGGAGCAGGTGGGCCAGGTCGACGTGCTCCGCAGCGTGACCTCGGCCGGCTTCTACCTGCTGTTCGGCTACTTCTCGACGCTCTGGCTGATGCGCCGCGACACGCCCCGGCCGATCGTGATGACATTGATCACGGGTGCACTGCTGGTGCTCGGGGTCGAGATCGCGAAGTACTTCCAATCCGACACGGGCACCGACCTGCTGATGCTCGCCTTGGCGGTGCCGGGCCTGGTCGCCGGGGCCTTCCTGGGGCGTTTGGTGTACCTGAACAGCCCGCGGTGACCGGGCCTGCCTCGGCCTCTTCCACCAGCGCCGGTGACCGGCGTCCGATCGGCCTGATCGGCGCCATGCCGGAGGAGCTCGAGGAGCTGCTGGCGGCCGCCGAGGACGCGTGCCTCGAGCGGTCGGGTCCGTTCGAGCTCACCCGCGCGCGCCTGGGGCGCACCACGGTGATCATGGCGACCTGCGGCATCGGCAAGGTCAACGCCGCTGCGCTGGCGCAGGCGCTGGCCGCGAGCGGCGTGGGTGCGGTGATCGTCACCGGCGTGGCCGGCGGCATCGACCCTTCGCTGCGGGTGGGCGACTTGGTGGTGAGTCGCGACGCCGTGCAGCACGACGTCGACGTCACCGGACTGGGCTACGCGTTGGGGGAGGTGCCGGGCGAACCCCGCACCTGGGAGGCCGACCCGGCGCTGTTCGAGGCGGCGCTCGCTGCAGCCCGGGACGTGGCCGCGGGAGCAGGGGTGCGGGTGCTCGCCGGCCGGGTGGCCTCGGGGGACGCCTTCGTGGCCGATCCAGAGGTGGCGGCGCGGCTGCACGACGTGTTCGGCGCCAGTTGCGCCGAGATGGAAGGCGCCGCCGTGGCGCAGGTCTGCGCCCGCTGGGGTCTGCCGTGGGTGGTGGTGCGCAGCGTGTCGGATACGGCTGATGGGGCGGCCGAGGTCGACTTCCGCGCGTTCGCTCGCCTCGCCGCCGAGCGGGCGGTGGCGGTGGTGCTGGGGACGTTGCAGCGCCTCGCCTGATCGCGCCGGGCGCGCCCCCGCGCGTCAACGTCGCGCCCGACGCGCTCGCCGAAACAGCGTCAGGGTGTGTCCACACCGAGCAGGAACACGAGCGCTGCGGCGTCCCAGGCCTGCGGCCGGCAGGCCACCGGATATGGCACCGGTGGACGCTCGTCCCGGACATAGCCGCCGACCAGCTCGGGGAGGCGGAGGTCCGGCTGCGCGGCAGCCAGCGCATAGAGAGCGTCACGCACCGTGCGGGCCTCGGCATGGAAACCGTAGGCGGCCAAGCCTGCGGCGAAGAGCGCGGTGTCGTGCGGCCACACCGAGCCGTTGTGATAGCTGACCGGGTTGTAGCGCCGTTCGCCCTCGCCGAGCGTGCGCAGGCCCCAGCCCGACCACGTGGCGGTGCCGAACAGCGACCGCACCAGCCGTGGCGCGTGGCTCGTCGGTACGATGCCCGTCCAGAGCAACTGCCCGGCGTCGGAGTTCCGCACCCGCAGGGGCCGCTTGTCGCCGTCGAGCGCCATGGCGTAGGTCTCCAGATCGTCGAGCCAGAAGGCCGCGTGGAAGCGCTGCTGCAGCGTTGCCGCCCGCTGTTCCCAGTCCGCTGCCGCCGCTGTCTCTCCCAGCGCCCGGTACCAGCCTGCCGCCGCCCGGAAGGCGGCGAAGGTGTAGCCCTGCACCTCCGAGACCGCGAGTGCTCCCTCGGCCAGTCCGCCGTCGGCGTGGCTCATCGAGTCGCTCGAGTCCTTCCACGACTGCACCGTGAGACCCTCGCCGGGCGCGGCGGGGGTGAACTCGACGAAGCCGTCGCCGTCGACGTCGGCGGCGTCGACGAGCCAACCGAGTGCCGCTTCCCACGAAGCCCGGAGCTCGCGCACGAGCGCGTCGTGGCCCAGCGCCTGGCGATGCGCCTCGATGAGCGTCAGGAACAACGGGGTGGCGTCGACGGTGCCGAAGTAGCGGCTGTGCGGCACGCGCCTCAGACGCGAGAGCTCGCCGTAGCGGACCTCGTGGAGGATCTTGCCGGGCTCCTCGGCGTGGAACGGCTCGACACGCGTGCCCTGGCGGGCGGCGAGATAGCGCAACGTGCCCTCGGCCACGTCAGAGCGGTGCGGCAAGAGCATGTGGGCGGTGAGCAGCGCGTCGCGTCCGAAGGCGGCGACGAACCAGGGGATGCCGGCGGCCGGTACGGGCCCCTCAGGCGTGAACAGCAGCAGGCCGCGCAGGTCGTCGATCGCTCGGGCCAGGACGCGCGGGTCGGGCGCCGGCGGGAGCGCGGCGAAGCCCGCCCGCCACGTGTCGTAGGGCATCGGCGCGTGAGGGGCCTGGTCGAGCGGATTGTCGATGCGGACCCGCACCTGCAGGCGGACGTGTTCACCGGGCGCGAGCGACAGCTCCCAGTCCGCACCGTCGGGCCGCGCCGCAGCGAGAGCGTCGAAGCTGAGCGCGACGGCTTGCCGAACGCCGTCGTCGGCGGTCCGTGCCAGCACGAGGTCGCGCTCGCCCACTTGCACCTCGGGCCGGTCCCGGTCCCGGCGGTGCCAACCGCGCGCCTCGAACAGGTCGGCGAACTCGGCCTCGACCTCGAGCTCGAGGCTGAGCGCCTGGCGCTCGAGCGAGGTGTTGGCCACTTCGAGGTCGTCGACCAGGCCGTCGGCGCGCGCGACCAAGCGTCGGCGTACGGCCAGGCGCTGCGAGGGCCCGTCGATGAGGGCGTCGTGGGCATGGAACAGGTCGGGCCGCGGGCTCATGGCCACCAGCGTTTGGAAGGCGCCCTCGCCGGCGGGTAGCAAGCGCCAGGCGTAGCGCGACAGCAGGCGCGTGTCGCGGCTGTAGAGACCGTGCTCGTCGTCGCGGGCGTGGCCGCCGGCGTCGCCGACGAAGAAGGTGTAGTGCTCCTTGAGCACGACGTTGCGGCTGAAGTCCATGGTCGCTCCGGAGTCGGTGCTCGCGCGTGACGGCAGCGGCGCGGGTGCGCCTGCGCGGCGCGTCGAATCTACCAGGTGCGCTCGCCTGTCACGGCGGCGGCTCGTCTACTCCTTACCGCCGCCGAACGACACCCCCTCGAGGAAGTAGCGCTGGAAGACGATGAACAGGATGATCACCGGAATGGCGCTCATGACGGCGCCTGCTAGGATCAGGCCCCAATCCCCGACCGCGCCGTAGGTGTTGCGGAACGACAGCAGGCCGATGGGCAACGTCTTGATCGTCTCGGGGCTGGTGAGCACGATGAAGGGCCAGAAGAAATCGTTCCACGCGCCTTGGAAGGTGAGGATCGTCAGGGCGCCGAGGGCCGGCCGCGCCATCGGCATCACCACGCTCCAGTAGCGACGCCAGTGGCTGGCGCCGTCGATCATCGCGGCCTCTTCGACCTCGCGCGGGATCGACTCGAAGAACTGCTTCATGATGAACACCGCGCCGGCGTTCAAGGCGGTCACGAAGATGAGCCCCGTGAGGCTGTTGAGCATGCCGCCGGGATAGCCCCACAAGCTCGAGAGGGTGAAGTCGCCGACGGTCACGATGCCGTCGCGCAGTACCAGGTAGTTCGAGATGAACAGCACCTGCAGGGGTACCATCTGGGAGAAGAGCACCAGCATGAAGATCAGCCCGCGGCCACGGAAGCGCAGCCGGGCGAGGGCGTAGCCGGCCATCGAGGCGATGGCCAAGGTGACGACGATGCGGAAGAAGGCGAAGGTGAAGCTGTTGCCGATCCAGACCAGGAACAGGCTCTGGAGCGTGGCGGGAGAGCGCACCTCGTTGAAGGTGCGCACGTAGTTCCGCAGCACGTAGCCGAGCACGCCCGGCGTGATGTTGTCGAACGATGCGGTGCGTCCTCGGCGCTCCAAGCGGCTCGCCGTGAGCGTCGATTCCAGGTAGCGCATGCCGACCGTGGCGGTGACGTCGAGCGGGAGCCGGTCGATCTCGGGTCCCTCGCCGAGGTAGCGCACCTCGAAGGCGTAGGCGACGCGGCGCCCGCTGATGGTCAGGTCACCGTCCCCGACGGTCATCGGAACGTCCGGGAGTCGCCGGAGGTCGTATACCTCGGCGTAGTCCGCAGCGAACTCGATCGCGAGCACGGCGCCGAGCCCCGCGCCGGGCCGGCGGCGCGGCACCACGACCTCCGGTTCGATCACCTCGATCCCGTCGGGCACGAAGTAGGCGATCTCGAACGGGACGACGGCGCCGGGTGCGAAGCCGCCGAACCAGCGGTCCCGGGCACCGGCCTGACCCAAGCGCGCGGCTGCGGTCCAGTTGCCTGGCTGCAGCTGCGGGATGGCGAGGGTCGGCGGGTAGGCCAGCGGGTCGGTGCGCAGGCTGGAGATCGTCGCGAACAGCAGCGGGCCCACGAAGATGATCGCGAACCCCAGCATGAGCGCGTACACCAGGCCCGCGCGGGCCCAGCGGCGACGCGCTTGCCAGTGTTCGAAGGCGCGTTGCTCGGCGGTGGTCGGAGCGACGGTGGCGGCACGCATGTCAGTACCCCTCGCTGCGAACGAGACGCCGCTGCAGCAGCACCACCGCCAGCGTCAACAGCGCCAGGAACATGGCGCCAGCGGCGGCGAACCCCACCTCGGGCGTCTGGGCGCCAGGGAACATCCGGTTGTAGACGAAGTACGCCAGCGTGACCACCGAGCGCAACGGTGCGGCGTCGCCGAAGATGGCCACCTGGTCGAACATCTGCAGGGTACCGATCATCGACAGCGTCAGCACCAGGAAGGTGACCGGCGCGACCGACGGGATGGTGATCCGGAAGAACTGCTGGGTGGCGGTGGCGCCGTCGATCGACGCGGCCTCGTAGTGGCTCTTCGGCACGTCCTGTAGGGCTGCGAGATACATGAGCATGAAGGTGGGGATGGTGGTGAAGATGTTCTGGATCATGATCGCCGCCAGCGGGATGGGTACCGAGAGCCAGAACGGCGCGCCGGCCGGGATGGTGTCGCGAGTCTGCAGCCATATGAAGTCGACCGGCGCGACGTCGCGTGGCGAGAGCATCCCGAGCGTGGTGAGCAGCCAGATGGCGGCGCCGGCGAGCAGCAGCGAAACGACCAGCAGGGCCGGGTCGGTCCAGCGGGCGGGCAGGGCGCGGCTCCGCTCCCAGAGCACCTGCAGCACTTGGAGCACGAGTGCGATGAGCACGAACGCCACCAGGATCGGCAGCCAGCGCTGCAGCGATTCATTGAGATAGTTGATCAGCCCACGGCGCTGGAACATCCACAGGAAGATCAGCGTGATGACCACCGAGCTGGTGATGCTGGGCATGTAGAACGCGGCGCGGAAGAAGCCGATGCCACGGACCTTCTGGTTGAGGACCGCAGCCATCACCAGCGCCAGGAACGTCTGTATGGCGGTCACGATCAGCGCGAACAGGACCGAGTTGCGTAGGGCGCTCAGGAACAGCGCGTCCTGGAAGAGTGCCAGGTAATTGCGGAACCCGACCCAGTTCGGTTCGCGGAACAGGTCGTAGTCGGTGAAGCTGAAGTAGACGGCGCGAACGGTGGCGTACAGGAAGAAGATCGTGAGCAGGGTCAGGAAGGGGAGCAGGAACAGGTAGGCGGCGACGGTGTCGGCTCGCTTCGTGCGCACGGGTACGACCCCCTCTTACGTGGCTTCGGGTGGCCTGAGGGTGGCGTGCGGAGCGTCTCACACGCTCCGCACGCCGGGGGGTGTGGGTCGGCCGCCTTCAGCGGGCGCGCTGGATGAGCGCGTCGAGGTCGCGCTGGGCTTCGGTGAGCGCCGCCTCGACGCTGGACTGCCCGGTCATGATGGCCACGAGAGCGTCGTTGACGGGCGTCATCCAGTCGGTGCCGATGGTGCCGAACTGGAAGCCGAGCACGTTGCCGTCGTCCGCGCCGGCGAACACGACGGCGTTGGCCACGGCCTCGGGGGTGTCCTCGAGGAAGAAGGGGTTATCGGCCAGCTCGGTGCGGCTGGGGATGGCGAGGCCCTGCTCGAGCACCCACTGCTGGGCCTCGGGGCTGGTGAGCGCCTCCAGCACGCGCAAGGCTGCGTCGCGGTGGGGTGAGTCGACGTTCACGCCGTAGGCCACGGTGTACAGGAAGTTGCCGCGCTCGCCGGAGGGCCCGATCGGCATGAAGGTGGTGCCGAACTGGAGGTTGGGCGCCTCGTTGCGCAGGAAGCCGAGGATCCAGGCGCCCTCGATGGCCACGGCCACGTTGTCCGTGGCGAAGCAGCCGCCGGTCCAGCCCTGGCCGATGTCGGAGGGTTGGATGGCGACGCCCTCGCGCACCAGGTCGGTGTACCAGGTGACCGCCTCGACGAAGTCGGGGTCGAGCAGGTTGCTGGCGCCGGTCGCGTCGAAGGTCTGCCAGCCGGTCGCGAAGGCGAAGGCGCCGAAGCGATCGAAGCCGGCCGGGAAGCAGGCGCCGTACACGTCGGCATCGAGCGCGGCGACGCCGCGCAGCTTGTCGGCGAAGCTCTCCCAGGTGTCCTCGGCGTTGGGCACCTCGACGCCGGCCTCCTCGAACAGGTCGATGTTGTAGTGGATGGCGAGCGTGTTGAAGTCCTTGGCGATGCCGTAGACGGTGCCGTCGACGGTGTAGGCCTCCACCAGGCTGTCGATGAAGGCGTTGGTGTCGATCAAGCCGTCGAGCGGCAGCACCTTGCCCGTGGCGATGATGCCGGGGGCGGTCTCGACCGGGATGTAGAAGATGTCGCCGGCGGTGCCGGCCGAGAGCGCGTTGAAGAGCGCGGCGTTGTAGTCGCCTTCGAGCGGCTCGTAGGTGAAGGTGATGCCCTCGGCTTCGAGGGAGGCGCCGATGACCTCGTCGAGCAGGCGCACCTTGATGGCGGGGTCTTGCCCGCCGTAACCCATGATGCGGACCTGCTGGGCGAGCGCGCCTCCGAGGAGCGCGAGGCCGAGGATGGCGATGACGATCTGACGCATGTGGACTCCTTACCGTTGGGCGTCCGTGCCGGACGCGGTGTGAGGTGAACGGGGCGGGGGCAGCGAGGCCGTTCCTAGGAGGTGCGGTTCACCTCCTCTCGGCCGTGGTGCCGCGGCTGACCAGACGCACGGGCAACCGCACGGCGCGTACCGGCTCCCCGGCCAGGGCCTCGTGGAGCAGTGCGACGGTCGCTCCCGCGAGCGCGTCGAGGTCCTGCCGGATGGTGGTGAGGTTGGTGCCGATCTCGGGTAGGTCGTCGAAGCCGATCACCGAGAGATCGTTCGGGACGCGCAAGCCGACGTCGCCCGCAGCCGTGATGGCGCCCTGCGCCAGCTCGTCGGTGGCGGCGAAGAGGGCGCTGGGTCTGGCTCCGGTGTCGAGGTGGGCGCGCAGGGCCCGGTAGCCGCCGACCGCCGATGGCTCGTCGGCGGTGAGCACGGTGGCGGGGGCGCAGTTCGCATCGGCGAGCGCGGCGTCGAAGCCGGACGCCCGGTCGGAGAAGACCTGAGAGCGCGGCGTGGCGCTCAAGTGCAGCGGCGTGCGGTGCCCGAGCCGCAGCAGGTGCTCGGCCGCGAGCCTGCCACCGTGCTCGTCGTCCGGCGCGACGCAGCGCACGCCGGGATGATGGCCCACCAAGACGAACGGCGTGCCGCGCCGCACCAGGTGGTCGAGGCGCGGATCGTCCGGGTGCGCACCGAGCAGCACGAAGGCGTCGTCGTCGTGCTCCGGGAGGCCGTCGCTATCGCTGGCGACCTCGTGGACGCGCAGCCCGGAGTTGGCCAGGTGGTCGTTGAGGTGCTGCAGGAAGAGGATGAAGAAGGGGGTGAGTCGGCGGTAACCGTGCGCCACGTTGAGCGCCACCCGCGTCGGTCGGCGGTTCGACAGCTCGCGCGCGGCGCGGTCGGGGTGGTAGCCGAGCTCGGTCGCCGCGCGGCGGACACGCTCCCGGGTGTCGGGGTGGACGCCGTCGCGGCCGTTGAGGGCGCGGCTGACGGTGCCGATGGAGACCTGCGCGAGGGCGGCGACGTCGAGGATGGTGGCCCGGGCCCGACGGTCGCCCGGGGCTGTGGCGCGGTCTCCTCGGCGCGTGCGCGATGGCGGGGTCACGGCTGCCTCCCACGTTCGTAAACGCTTACGAAACTGACTGCGACAAGCCTAGACCGGATCGCAGCGGTTGTCAAGATGCTGAGTCGCAAATGGCTCTGGAACGGCAATTGTACGGATGTTGGTCGGTCGAGCCATCCTGCGTAAGCGATTACGGCGGAGGCTGCTGCCGACGCCCGTGGCGCGAGCCGGAAGTCGGCTTCTGTCGTCGCTCGCGGCGCTCCCACGCGAGCGGACGGGGTACCATGGTGCGCTACGCGACCGCGGGGTGCCAGCCGGCCACCGTGGCGCGATCGTGTGACGGGCCGCCGGAGGCCGGGCAGCGATGCTCGGAGGGAGCGGGCCGTGCCAGTGCGAGCTCGCCTTCACGACGACGTAAGAGAGGAAACGACCAGTGGCCGACGCCCCCGACGAAGTCCACGCGAACGAGCGCGCCAAGCTCAGCGAAGAGGAGCGCGCGAAGCTCGAACGCCTCGAGATGCGAGAGTGGCTCGAGTCGCTCGACTACGTTCTTGCCAGCGGCGGCGAGGAGCGAGTCACCGAGATCCTCGAGCGGCTCGAGCAGCATGCCGAGCGCCGGGGCGTGCACGTGCCCTTCAGCTCGACGACGCCCTACGTGAACACGATCCCGCCCGAGGAGCAGCCGCCGTACCCGGGTGACCAGAAGCTCGAACGGCGCATCAAGACGCTGATCCGCTGGAATGCGGTGTCGATGGTCGTCAACGCCAACAAGCACTCGGAGGGCATCGGCGGCCACCTCGGCACCTACGCGTCAGCGGCCACCCTCTACGAGGTCGCGTTCAACCACGTGTTCCGCGGGCCCGATGCCGGTGCCGACGCCGACCTGGTGTACTTCCAGGGACATGCCAGCCCCGGCATCTACGCCCGCTCGTTCCTCGAGGGCCGCTTCGACGTCGAGCAGCTGCGCAACTTCCGGCGCGAGCTGAAGGAGACGCCCGGGCTGTCGTCCTACCCGCACCCTTGGCTCATGCCCGACTACTGGCAGTTCCCGACGGTGTCGATGGGCCTGGGTCCGATCGTGTCGATCTACCAGGCCCGCTTCAACCGTTACCTCGAGGCGCGCAAGCTCAAGCCGAAGGGCTCGGGCAAGGTCTTCGCCTACATCGGTGACGGCGAGACCGACGAGCCCGAGACGCTGGGGGCAATCAAGTTCGCGGCTCGAGAAAAGCTCGACAACTTGATCTGGATCATCAACTGCAACCTGCAGCGCCTCGACGGTCCCGTGTTCGGGAACGGCCAGATCATCCAGGAGCTCGAGGGCATCTTCCGCGGCGCCGGCTGGAACGTGATCAAAGTCGCTTGGGGCTCGAAGTGGGACGAGCTGCTCGAGAAGGACCACGACGGTGTGCTGGTGCGGCGCTTCAACCGTCTGGTCGACGGCGAGTCGCAGCGCTACGCGGCCTTCGGAGCGCCCGAGCTGCGCGAGAAGTTCTTCGACTCGCCCGAGCTGAAGGAGCTGATCGAGGGCTGGAGCGACGACGACCTCGCTCAGCTCGCACGCGGCGGTCACGATCCGCTCAAGGTGTACGCGGCCTACCACCGCGCCATGCAGCACCAGGGGTCGCCCACGGTGTTGCTGATGCGTACGGTGAAGGGCTATGGGCTCGGCGAGGCGGGCGAGGCGCTCAACGTCGCGCACCAGCAGAAGAAGCTCGATCTCGAGGCGATGCGCGCGTTCCGGGATCGCTTCGACGTGCCGATCGACGACGACGACCTCGCCGAGGCGCCGTTCTTCCGGCCGCCCGAGGACTCGCCCGAGCGGCGCTACATGGCACAGCGCCGCGAGGAGCTCGGCGGCTTCGTGCCACAGCGCCGGGTCGAGGTCGAGAAGGTCCCGCCACCGGACGCCGAGGCGTTCGAGGAGTTCTTCGAGGGCACCGGTGGGCGCTCGGTCTCGACGACCGGGGTCGTCGTCAGCATCCTCCGCAAGCTCCTGAGGGATTCGACCTGGGGTGAGCTGGTCGTGCCGATCGTCCCGGACGAGGCCCGCACCTTCGGCATGGAGTCGCTGTTCCGGCAGGTCGGCATCCACTCCTCGATGGGCCAGAAGTACGATCCGGTCGACAGCGACAACCTGCTGTACTACAAGGAGAGCCAAGACGGCCAGATCCTGGAGGAGGGCATCACCGAAGCCGGCTCGATGAGTTCGTTCATCGCCGCCGGGACGGCCTACGCCACCCACGGTGTGACGACGGTGCCGTTCTACATCTACTACTCGATGTTCGGCTTCCAGCGCGTGGGCGACCTCGTCTGGCTGGCGGCCGATCAACGCGCCAAGGGCTTCCTGATCGGCGGTACCGCCGGCGGCACGACGCTGCCGGGGGAGGGGCTGCAGCACCTCGACGGGCACTCGCACGTGCTGGCGCTGTCGGTGCCGAACCTCCACGCGTACGATCCGGCGTTCGCCTTCGAGATCGCGATCGTGGTGCGCGAGGGGATGCGCCGCATGTACGAAGAGCAGGAGACCTGCTCGTTCTACCTGACCGTCACCAACGAGAACTACCCGATGCCGGCGGCTCCCGAGCACGTGGAGCGTGAAGCGCTCGTCGACGGCGTCATGCGGGGCCTCTACCTCTACCGGCCGAGCGACAAGAAGCGCGCGAAGCTGCGCGCGCAGCTGCTCGGTTCTGGCTCCATCCTGAACGAGGTCTTAGAGGCTGCCCGCATCCTCGAGTCCGACTACCAGGTGGCTGCGGACGTGTGGAGCGCCACGAGCTACAAGGGCCTGCAGCGCGACGCCTTGGCGGCCGAGCGCTGGAACCGGCTGCATCCCGA
>SKMG01000163.1 GCA_007121175.1 Trueperaceae bacterium
GCGATGGTCGGGCTCGAGTTCGTGACCGACGATGGCCGCACGCCCGACCCCGAAGCGGTCAAGCAGATCGTCGCCGGCTGCCGCGAAGGCGGCATGCTGGTGCTGCCCACGGGTACCTACGGCAACGTCATCCGCCTGCTGCCTCCACTCCGCCTCGGCGACGACGAACTCGAGGAGGGACTCTCTACGCTCGAGGCGGCCATCACCGCCACGCTGGCCAAGGAGCCGGTTCTCGCCTAGCGAGACCGAGGCCCGGCTGGGGCACGGGCCGCCGACGCCGGCGGCCCGTGCTAGGCTCGCGCCGTGCCAGCGACGATCATCGCCCCCTCGGTGCTATCGGCCGACCTCGGGCGCCTCGCCGAGCAAGTCGCCGCGGTGGAGGCGGCCGGCGCGACCTGGATCCACGTCGACGTGATGGACGGCCACTTCGTCCCCAACCTCAGCTTCGGGCCCTCGGTGGTCGGCGCCGTGCGCCGCGCGACGCGCTGCCTGGTCGACGTCCACCTGATGATCGAGGCGCCGGAGCGCTGGGCGACGGCCTACGTCGACGCCGGCGCGGACTCCGTCACCGTTCACGCGGAGGCCACCCCGCACGTGCATCGCGCGCTCATGGCGGTGCGCGACGCCGGGGCCAAGGTCGGCCTGGCCCTCAACCCGCTCACGCCGCTCGCGGTGCTGGAGGACGCTCTGTGCGAGCTCGACCTGGCGCTGGTGATGTCGGTCGATCCGGGCTTCGGCGGCCAGCGCTTCCTACCCGCGGCGCTCGGCCGCCTCGAGCGCCTGCGTGAGGTGCGCCGGCTGCGCGGCTGCCGCACGCTGTTGCAAGTCGACGGCGGCATCGACTCGGGCACCGCCGCTCCGGCGCGGGATGCGGGCGCCGACGTGCTGGTGGCCGGGAGCGCCGTGTTCGGCGCGAGCGATCCGGGCGCCGCTTACACCGAGTTGCAGCGCGCCGTCACCGGCTGAAGCCGCCGACGAGCGACGGCGCAGGCCAGCGACCAGCGGCCACGGCCGCGGCCGAAGATGACGATCTTCGTAGCTCCGGCTTCGCTCAATTCGCCTCGAGGAACCGTCCCATGCGCCTGAAGCGCTCGCGCCGCTCCCGCGCCAGCTCGTCGCTCGGCACCCGGCGCAGCTCTTCGATCTCTGCCTCGACGGCCTGACGCACCGCCTCGATCGCGCCGGCAGGATCCTTGTGGGCGCCGCCGACCGGCTCTTCGACGATGGCGTCGACCACGCCCTGCTCGAGCAGATCCTCGGCCGTGAGCTTGAGCGCCTCGGCGGCACTGGGGGCCTCGGCCGCGTCCCGCCAGCGGATCGCAGCGCACGATTCGGGGCTGATCACCGAGTAGATGGCGTGCTCGAGGATGAGCACCCGGTTCGCCACCGCCAGCGCCAGCGCCCCACCCGAACCGCCCTCGCCGATGATCACGCTCACGGCCGGCACCCGTAGCCGGCTCATGCGCTGGATGCAAGCGGCGATGACCCAAGCCTGCCCCTGCTCCTCGGCCGCAATCCCGGGGTAGGCGCCCGGGGTGTCGACCAGGCTCAGCACCGGCAACTTGAACTTGTCGGCCAAGTCGAACATGCGCAGCGCCTTGCGGTACCCGCTCGGGTGTGCCATGCCGAAGTTGCGGTGGATGTTCTCCTTGGTGTCGCGGCCCTTTTGCTGCGCCAGCACCACCACGCCGATCTCGCCGAGCTTCGCCACACCCGCGACGAGCGCCGGGTCGTCGCCGAGCGCCCGGTCCCCGTGCAGTTCGGTGAAACCCTCGACCACGCTGCCGAGGTAGTCGAGCGCGGTCGGACGGCCTGGGGCGCGCGCCACCTGGACTCGCTGCCAGCGGCTCAGGTTGGTGAAGGTATCGCGCGTGAGGCTCTCCAGCCGCCGCTCGAGCGCGACGATCTCGCTAGAGAGGTCGACGTGCTGATCCTCGGCATACGCTCGCATGTCGCGGATGCGAGCCTCGAGCTCATCCATCGGCTTCTCAAACGGAAGTGGCACGCGACCTGCTCTCCTCGCCCACGTTGCCGTCGTCGTCGCGCTCGTCGCCCGAGCCCTGCCCCCCGTCCACGTCGTCCGCGCCGGCGCCGATGGCATCCAGAGCCCGGGCGGCCTCATCGGCGTCGACCCGCACTCCGCCGCGGACCGAACCGAGGCCGCTACCGGCGCCGCCGGCGCCGGCCAGCGAGACCTCCCGCGCGAGCGGCACCGGCGGTGCGGCGCCGTCGCCCGGCTCGCCATCGAGGCCGGCGCGCAGGAGCCTCACCAGCGTAGCTAAGCGCGCCTTGAGCGCCGCGCGCGGCACGACGTCGTCGAGCATGCCTTTGCTGAGCAAGAACTCCGAGCGCTGGAAGCCCTCCGGCAGGTCCTGCTTGATCGTCTGCTGGATCACACGGGGACCGGCGAAGCAGATCAGCGCCCCTGGCTCGGCGATCACCATGTCGCCGAGTGTGGCGAAGGAGGCCGTGACGCCACCGGTGGTGGGGTCGGTGAGCACGCTGATGTACGGCAGCCGCCGCTGCGCGAGGGCTTCGAGCGCCACCGTCGTCTTCGCCATCTGCATGAGCGACAGCGCACCCTCTTGCATCCGTGCGCCGCCGGAGGCGGCGACGCTGATCAGCGGACGCGCCTCGTCTGCGGCGCGTTCGGCAACCCTCGCGATCTCCTCCCCGACCACCGATCCCATCGAGCCGCCGAGGAAGCCGAAGTCCATCACGGCGAGCGCGACCGGAACGCCGTCGAGCTCGGCCGCACCGGTAACGACGGCATCGAGCCGCTCGGACTTCTTCTGCACCGCCTCGAGACGCTCGACGTAGGGCTCGGTGTCGACAAAGCCGAGCGCATCGGTCGGCGCCACCCGTCCCGACCAGCGTTCGAAGGTGCCCTCGTCACTCAGCATCGCCACGCGCGCCTCCACGGGCATGCGTTCGTGATGAGCGCACTCGGGGCAGACGAACAGGTTGGCGATCAGGTCTTTGCGGTAGATCTGGGCATGGCACCCGGAACACTTGAGCCACAGCCCTTTCGGGCTAGCGTCGTCGTCGCCGCGAGTGGGACGTTTCCGGCGGAACCAACGTTCAAGCGCCATCCTTCCTCCTCGCTAGGCGTGGGCTCAGGCACGCGCTTTCGCCATGATACACACAGGAGTGCGCACTTCTCATGCTTCGGATTGCATACCCTCTCGCTCAGGGGCCGCGGCCGGCGCGCGGTCGTCCGAGTGAGGGGCGCCCAGGGCGCCGTTGCGGTGCTCGCTCGCTGCCGGTACGGCCGGCGCGGCGTCGGCTGCCGCGGGCCCTTCGAGCTGCGGTGTGCCAGAGCGCTGCGGCATGTCGGAGCGTCCTCGGAAGGTCGCGCCCTCCTCGATGTCCAGTGCGCTCGCCCACACGTCACCCTCGAGGTGCGCGTCGCGCCAGACCTCCACCTTGCCGCTGACGCGGACGCTCGCGGTCACGCGACCGAGGATGACCAACTCGGACGCCTTCACGCAGCTGCCCTCGATCAGCCCGTCGGGCGCCACCTCGAGCAGCCCATCGACCTCGACGTCGCCGCGGATGGTGCCGTGGACGCGCACGCGACCGGTCGCAAAGAGCGTGCCGGTCACGACGGTGCCGTGTTCGAGGTAGGTGAAGCGCTCGCGCTCGGCTCCGGCTGGCTCTTTCGGGCTGTCCTCCCGCGCGCGTCGGTGGCGTCGGAACACGCTGACCTCCTGGACGGCTCAGGCGCCGCCATGCGCCGCTGGCGCCGACGGCTGGTTCTACCATGCGCCGCGCCAGCAGCAACACCGGAAGTGGCCGAACGTGCGAAATCGCATCCCGGGTCGTAGCGCTGGCGTCCCGTCAGGGCGCCTGGCAGGTTGTTGCGATGCAAGCGAGCGTCGTATCGTGTTGTCCATGGAGAGCGCCAGGGTCGTCCTGGTCACGAACGTCGGCCAGGGCTTCGGGCGGGCTGTCGCCTTGTCGTACGGACAAGCGGGGTTCGACGTCGTCTGTGCCGACCCCGACGTCGACCTGGCGTCCAAGACGGCGGCCGAGGTCGAAGAGGTGGGCGGGCAAGCGATCCCCGTGCAGGCGGACATGACCTCGCTGCTCGAGGTGCGCTCGGCCTTCGCCAAGGTGTTCGAGATCTTCGGCGTGCTCGGCGGGGTCGTCCACGTCGTGAACCAAGAGAGCCAGGCCCGCTTCGACGAACTCTCGGAGAGCGAGTTCGCCGAGCTGCTGCGCGAGAACATCACCAGCACGTTCCTGCTGCTGCGCACGGCCGGGAAGCTCCTGCGCTCGGGCTGGGTCGTGATCGTATCTCCGACGAACGATCCCGAGTACCCACAGATGGCGGGCGTCCAGGGCGCGATCGCCGGGCTCACGAGCGCGCTGGCGAACGCGCCCGAGCGCCCGAGCTTTCCTGAGGGGGCGATCCGCGCGACCGACGTGCTCGATCCCGATCCGTCCGGCGAGCCGCCGCGCCTCAACGTGGTGGTCCCCTCGCGTCCGGCCTCCGATCCGCGTAGCGACGCCGCGCTGGTGCACGCCGTGCGCTATCTCGGCTCCGCAGCCGCGCAGGGCCTGCACGGCGCGATCGTGCCGGTCCGGCTGCCTCCACCTCCCAAGATCATCGAGACGCTGCTGCCCGAAGTGCAGGCGGCGCTCGACGACAGCGTGCGCCAGGGCGACCTCGACGACGAGGTGATCAGCCCTGGCCACGACGACATCGACGAGGACGTCCTCAGAGAGGCGGGGCTCGACGACCGCACGCTCGAGCTCGCGGCGGCGGGCATCGCACGGCTCGAGGAGGAGGCGGCCAGCGAGGAGGAGGAGGAGGAGGACGCCGACAGCGGGACCGACAGGGTCGTGACCCTCCGCCGGCGCGTGCCGGTCGATGGGGGCTGGCAGCGTTGAAGTGTCCGTTCTGCTCGAGCGACGACACGCGCGTGGTCAACTCGCGCCCGTCGGACGAGGGAGCGGCTATCCGGCGCCGGCGCGAGTGCGGCGCCTGCAACCGCCGCTTTACCACCTACGAGCGGGCCCAGTTCGAGGCGCTGATGGTCCGTAAGCGCTCCGGCCGCCGCGAGGTCTTCGATCCGGACAAGCTGCTCTCGAAGCTCTCCATCGCCTGCAACAAGCGCCCGGTCAGTGACAAGCAGCTCCGCGCGTTCGCCTACGGCTTCGAAGACGAGGTGTCGCTGCCGGAGATCAGCAGCGAGGAGATCGGCCGCCGCACGCTCGCATTCCTCAAGAGCCTCGACGACGTCGCCTACATCCGCTTCCTGTCGGTATATCGGGACTTCGACTCGGTCGACCGGTTCATCGAGGAGATCCGACAGCTCGGCGGGGATCGAGAGCGAGGCGTGGCCACGCAGCCGACCCTCGACGAGCTGGCGAGTGAAAAGGAGCGCGCAGACGGAGGTCGCTAGACCGAGAGAGCGTCGTCTGCGCGCCCTTGTTGCAGCTACGGTGCTGTGCTAGCATCGCGTTTGGTCTCGCGACCGTCGGTCCGGCGTCACCACAGATGAGCCCTGATACGTCCCGACGGCGACACCACCGTGAGAGGTGCTGACGCATGAGTACGTACTTCCCGAAGGAGCCCCAGAACGGCTGGGTGCTGGTCGACGCCGCGGGTCAGACCGTCGGACGTCTCGCCACCCAGATCGCCAGCGTGCTCCGAGGCAAACACAAGCCCGATTTCACCCCGAACCAGGCCGGCGGCGATTACGTGATCGTGGTCAACGCCGAGAAGGTCGTGTTCACGGGGAACAAGCTCGAGCAGAAGGTGTACACCCGTTACACCGGCTATCCGGGTGGCCTCAAGACCACGACCGCCGGCGACATGCTCGCGAAGCACCCCGAGCGCGTGCTCGAGAAGGCGGTCTGGGGCATGCTGCCCAAGAACCGCATGGGACGCAAGCTGATCCGACGTCTCAAGGTGTACGCCGGCGAGGCGCACCCGCACGCGGCGCAACAGCCCGTGCAGATGGAGCTCCACTAAATGGAACAGTACTACGGCACCGGACGCCGCAAAGCGGCCGTGGCGCGGGTCTTCCTGCGTCCCGGCAGCGGTCGCATCACCGTCAACGGCAAGGAGTTCCAGGACTACTTCCGCGGCATCCTGATCGGCGTGCAGGCGCTCGAGCCGCTCAAGGTGACCAACACCGCGGGCCGCTACGACGCCCTCATCACCGTGGCCGGCGGCGGGCCGAGCGGCCAGGCTGATGCGATCAAGCTCGGCGTGGCTCGCGCGCTGTTGAAGGTCGACCCGAACTTCCGCCCTGCGCTCAAGGGCGGCGGCTACCTCTCGCGCGACGCTCGCGTGGTCGAGCGCAAGAAGTACGGGCTCAAGAAGGCCCGCCGCGCCCCGCAGTTCAGCAAGCGCTGACCAAACGCCTTAGCGGGCGGCTCGCGGCTGGCCTGGTGACCTCGGTCCCAGGCCAGCCGTTTTTCGGGTCGCCGCCACGATGACGCGCACTCGGCGCACGGGAGGGTACGTCACATGGACCTGCTGCAAGCCACGCTCCTCGGAGTCGTCCAGGGTCTGACCGAGTTCTTGCCGGTATCGAGCTCCGGCCACTTGGCGCTTGCGAACTACCACCTGGGCTGGGATGAGGGGCTGCCGCTGTGGGTCGGCGTCGCCACCAACACGGGCACGCTGCTCGCGGTGCTCTTGTACCTGTGGCGCGACGTCGCACTCGCCGTGGGCGGCTTCGCGCGCGGCTTGACGTCGGCCGCGGCCCGCCGCGAGGACGGCTGGCGCATGGCGCTGCTGGTCCTGGTGGGATCGGTTCCCACCGCGCTCATCGGCCTCGGACTGCGCCCGGTGTTCGAGCACCTCAGCACCCCGGTGCCGGTCTCATTCGCCCTGATCGCGACCGGCATCGTGCTCTGGACCGCACCGCGCGGCGGAGACAAGGGCGGCGTCGCACGCCTCACCTTCCTCGATGCCCTGCTCGCCGGCGTGGCGCAGGGCCTGGCGGTGATCCCGGGCATCTCGCGCTCAGGCGCCACCATCGCGATGCTGCTGTGGCGCGGCGCGGCTGCCGAGGTCGCGCCACGGCTGTCGTTCCTGATGTACCTCGTCGCCTCGTTCGGGGTGATGCTCCTCGAGGCCGAGGCGCTGCTGCGGGTCCCGATCCACTGGGGCGAGCTCGTATCGATGACCGCTGCCTCGTTCGTGGTCGGTTACCTCGCGCTGCACGTGCTGTTCGTCGTCTTGCGGCGCGGCCGCTTCCGCGTGTTCGCGCCGTACGTGTGGCTGCTGGCCGCGTTCACCCTCGTCCGCGTCGCGCTCGGCTGAAAGCCAGGCGCGCCCACGCTTATGATGCTCAGATGATGTGAAGGAGGCGTTCATGCCCGTCGTGACCCGCATCGCACCCTCGCCGACCGGCGATCCGCACGTTGGCACGGCGTACGTCGGCCTGTTCAACTACGCCCTCGCGCGCCGATCCGGGGGCCGCTTCGTGCTGCGGCTCGAAGACACCGACAGGCAGCGGTACCAGGCCGAAGCAGAGACCAAGATCCTCGACATGCTCGAGTGGCTAGGCCTGCAGGCCGACGAAGGCCCCGGCGTCGGGGGGGCCCAGGGCCCCTACCGGCAGAGCGAACGGCTCGATCTCTATCGCGAGCACGCGCAACGCCTCATCGACGGCGGCCATGCCTATCGGGCCTTCGAGACGCCCGAGGAGCTCGAGGCGATGCGCCTCGAGCAGCGCCGGCTGGGGCTCGATCCCGGGTACGACGGTCGGGGACGAGCGGTCCCGGCCGATGAGCAAGCCCGCCGTGCCGCGGCGGGCGAACCGCACGTCGTGCGCCTGCTCACCCCCGACGAGGGCGAGACCTCCTTCCACGACCTGCTGCGCGGCGAGGTGCGCATCCCGAATCGCGAGATCCGGGACCCAGTGCTGCTGAAGTCCGACGGCTACCCCACGTACCACCTCGCGGTGGTGGTCGACGATCATCTGATGGGCATCACGCACGTGATGCGCGCCGAGGAGTGGGTGACGTCGACGCCGATCCACGTGCTGCTGTACCGGGCCTTCGGTTGGGAGTTACCGACCTTCGTGCATCTGCCTTTGCTGCGCAACCCCGACGCCAACAAGACCAAGATCTCCAAGCGCAAGATGGACACCTCGGTCGAGAGCTATCGCGAGCAGGGCATCCTGCCCGAGGCGCTGCTGAACTTCCTGGGCACCATGGGCTGGAGCATGCCCGATGGCCGCGAGGTGTTCTCGCTCGACGACATGGTCGAGGTCTTCGACGTCAAGCGCATTTCGCTCGGAGGGCCGGTCTTCGACCTCAAGCGCCTGCGTCACCTCAACGCCCGCTACCTGCGCGACGTGCTCGACCTCGAGACGCTCGCCGAGCGGCTACGGCCGTATCTCGCGGCGAGAGGTCTCGCGGCGGCCGACGAGGACTACCTGCTCGACGTGCTCGACGTCGTGCGCCCGCGCGCTGAGACGCTGCAAGAGCTCGCCGAGCAGGCGGTTCCCTTCCTGGTCGAGCGCCTCGGCTACGACGTCGACGCGCGGCGCCGCCTGGCGGCGGGCCAGGCCTACCTCGAGGATCTCGAGCGTGCCTTCGCCGCGCTCGAGTGGTTCGATGACGACGACGTCGACGAGCTGCTGCGCTCCTACGTGCAGCGCCAGGCCGTCCCCATGGGCAAGGTGATGATGCCACTGCGGGTGGCCCTCACCGGCACCACGCAGGCGCCCGGCGTGGTCGACTTGGTGGTGATCATGGGTAAGGAACGCACCCTCTCGAGGATCGGCCAGGCGCTGCAGGCCATCAGCGAGGGCTTGCCCGACGACGATCCGGACCGGCTGAAGGCCGAGGCTGAGGCGGCGGCCAAGGAGGAGGCCAGGGCCAAGCGCCGCCGACCTCTGAACGCAGCGGGACGGGGCTGAGGTGGCCTGGTTCGACCGACTACGCGAAGGACTGAGCAAGACTCGGTCGGCGATCCTCGGTGACCCGCCCGCGGCTACCGAGAGCCAGCCGGCAGCGGGCGAAGCGCCGGTGGGCGAAGCGACCGCGGGCGAAGCGACCACGGGCGAAGCGACCGCGACGCCTGCGGGACGTCGGGCTGCACCGGCTCGTCCGGCGCCACCGGTTCGCCCGGCGCGCGATTGGGAGATGGACTGGGACGACCTCGAGCTGGCGCTCATCGGCGCCGACGTCGGCGCCCGCATCGCGGCGGAGGTGGTCGAGGAAGCGCGCCGGGAGCGCGAGCGCGGCTCGAGCTTCCGCGATGCGCTGCAGAAGGCCCTGCTCGACCAGCTCGAGCGCGACGAGCTGCGTCAGAAGCTGCGCCGGGTCGGCTTCGACGTCGACGTCTCCCGGCGGCTCGTCGAGCCGGCCGGCAAGGTCCTGATGATCGTCGGCGTCAACGGCGTCGGCAAGACCACCACCATCGCCAAGCTCGGCCGCTACTACACCTCGCACGGCAAGCGCGTGCTGTTCGCCGCCGGCGACACCTTCCGCGCCGCCGGCAGCGAGCAGCTCGCGGTCTGGGGCGAACGGCTCGGGATCCTCACCGTCACCGCCGAGAGCGGCAGCGACACCGCCGCGCTGGCGTTCGATGCCGCGCAGCGACGCATCGCGCGCGGCGCGGACCTGCTGATCGTCGATACCGCGGGCCGACTGCACACCAAGCACAACCTGATGGAGGAGCTGAAGAAGGTCAAGCGGGTGATCGACAAGGCAGACCCCGGCGAGCCCAAGGAGATCTGGCTGGTGCTCGACGCCGTGACCGGTCAGAACGGCCTCGAGCAGGCCAAGCGCTTCCACGAGGCGATCGGCCTCACCGGCGTGGTGGTCACGAAGCTCGACGGCACCGGCAAGGGAGGCATCTTGCTGCCGATCACGCGCGAGCTCGGCCTGCCGATCCGCTTCATCGGCGTGGGCGAGCAAGCCGACGACCTGCAGCCGTACGACGCCGCGGCCTTCGTCCAGGCGTTGCTCGATGCGCCCGCCGCCGCCTGAGGAGCGGGGCACGCGAGGCGCAGCCGCGCCCGTCCTGGTGCTGGCCGCGACGCCCATGGAGCTCGCGCCGCTGCGCGCGGCGCTCGTCGGCGTGCGTGCGCGCGCCGGGGCGTGGGACGTCATCGAGGTCGGTCGACTCGGCTCCCTCCGCGTGGCGCTCGCCGTGACCGGCATCGGCAAGGTCAACGCTGCGGCGGGCCTGCTCGCGGCCGCCTCGTCGACCGCTCCGTGCGCCGCCATCTTGGTGGGTGTCGGCGGCGCCTACCCAGGCAGCCCGCTGACCAACGGCATGGTCGCGGCCGCCAGCGAGGAGCTGCAGCTCGACCTGGGGCTGCGGCACGGAGACGGGACCTGGGAGGGGCCCGAGGCGCTCGGCTTCGCCATCACGCCGGCGCGCGACGGCCGTCCCGAGCGCGTCAACCTGATCCCGACCCACGCGGGGCTGCAAGCAGCCCTGGCCGAGCACGGCCTCCCGCTCGTGCGCTTCGCCACGCTCGACGCCGTCACGGCCGACGTCGGCCTCGCCGCGTCGCTGCACAGCAGTTACGCAGTTGCCGTCGAGAGCATGGAGGGCGCGGCGGCCGCGCAGGTGGCCGATCGGCTCGGGCTGCCGTTCGCGGAAGTGCGTGGCGTTTCGAACCGGGTCGGCGAACGCGACAAGGATCGCTGGGAGCTGCGCGGCGCGATCCACAGCAGCTGCCGGGCGGTGCTCGGGCTCTTGCGGGGGTGGCACGAACACCCCGCCACACGCACCTTGTCGGGGTCGGGTGTCCCTGAGGGTGCGTGATACGATCCGCGCATGCCACTCGCGACCGGACTCGACATCCTGCAGGCCGCCCGTGCCGGAGGCTACGGCGTCGGCGCCTTCAACACCAACAACATGGAGATCACCCAAGCGATCCTCGAGGCCGCCGAGGAGACCCGCTCGCCGGTGCTGCTGGCGCTCTCGGAGGGCGC
>SKMG01000270.1 GCA_007121175.1 Trueperaceae bacterium
CATACCCATCACGAACGCTGCGGGCACGCGCTCGGCGAGCTCGAGGACTACGCTCGTGCGGCGCTGCGGCGCGGCCTCACCACGCTCGGCATGAGCGACCACGCGCCGCTGCTGCTCGAGGCCGCCGGCGGCGAGGACGCCGGCGGCGAGGACGTCGAGGACGAGCCGGCGCCCGGCATGCACATGCCGGCCTCAGCCTTCGACGGCTACCTCGCCGAAGCTGCCGACCTGCGCTCGCGCTACGCCGGCCGGATCGAGCTGCTCGTCGGGGTCGAGGCCGACTACCTCGCCGGTCGGGAGGCGGCCTACGCCGAGCTGCTGTCCGACGGGCGTCTCGACTACGCGCTCGGGGCGGTGCACTACGTCGACGGCCGCCACGTCTACGACCGCGCACGCTGGCGCGGTGAGGGCGACGTCGATACGGTCTATGCCCGCTACCTCGAGCTGGTGCGCGACGCGGCAGCGACGGGGCTGTTCGACGTCCTCGCTCACATCGACGCGATCAAGGCGTACGCGCCGCGGCCGCCGCGCGCGCCCGAGCGCGAGTGGGACGTCACCGTCGAGGCGCTCTCAGCCGCCGACGTAGCCGTGGAGATCAACACCTCCGGGCTGCGCAAGTGCGGCGAGCCGTTCCCCGCCTGGGGCCTGATCGAGCGGCTGAGTGAAGCGCGCGTGCCGCTGACCTTCGGCTCCGACGCGCACACGCCCGACGAGGTGCACTACGGTTATGACGTGATCCGGCGCGGCCTCCTCGAGCGTGGCATCGACACGCTGGCGCTCCTGCACGGCCGGGCTCGTTCCACCGTGCCGATCTGAGCCGGACGGCCTCGAGCGACCGCGTGGCATGCTGGACGGCATGACGACACCGTCGCTGCGCGCACTCCTTGCCGGCCGCGATCCAGTCGCACTCGGCTGGCTCACCTCTCCGGATCCGCTGCTCGCGGAGGCCATGGCGCTCTCCGGCTTCGATGCGATCGCACTCGACATGCAGCACGGCGCGATCGACGCCGGGGAGGCCCTGCGGCTGCTGCAGGTGATCACGGGCGCCGGCCTGCCGGCCGTCGTCCGGGTCCCCTGGAACGAGCCGGCAGCGATCATGAAGGCGCTCGACCTGGGCGCTTGGGGCGTCATCGCGCCGATGCTCGAGGGCCCTGAGGACGTCCGCACACTGGTCTCTGCCTGCCTCTTCCCGCCGCGTGGACAGCGGAGCTTCGGCCCCACGCGCGGGAAGGCCCTGCTGGGAGGAGCCTACGGGGCGCGCGCCAACGACGAGGTGGTGCCGATCGCCATGATCGAGACCCGCGGCGCGCTCGAGCAGCTCGACGAGATCCTCGCCGTACCGGGCCTCGGCGGCGTCTTCGTCGGTCCTGCCGACCTGAGTCAGGCGCTCGGCGGCCCGCCCGGGGCCGACTTCGAGGACGGACCCGTTCGGGCCGCCTTGGCCGACATCGCGGGCCGCTGTGTCGCGCGCGGTGTCCCTGCCGGTCTCTACACCCGCTCAGCACGCTACGCACGGCACATGCTGGAGCTCGGCTACCGCTTCGTGGCGGTCGGCAGCCCGCTCCTGTACGTGGAGCAAGGAGCTGCCGAGGTGCTGCGCGAGCTGCGCTCGTAAAGAGGCGCCTGAGTGCTCGTCGAGCACCGACGCGGCCAGCCCGAGCCAGCGGGCGCGGTACGCTCGCGTGCGTGCGCCTGCACCCTCCCAGCGTGCTCCTGGGCCTGCGCGACGTCCTCCCGATGCTGTTGGGCGCAGCACCTTTCGGCCTGATCACCGGAGCGAGCGCAGTGGCGGCCGGCATGGCCGCCGTCGACGTGACGCTCATGTCGGCTGCGGTGTTCGCGGGCGCGGCGCAGATTGCCGCGATAGCTCTGATGAGCTCCGGCGCGGCCGTTTGGGTGGTGCTGCTGACGACCTTCATGGTCAACCTGCGGCATCTGATGTACAGCGCCGCCCTGGCGCCGGCGCTGCGCGGCGAGAGCCTACCGGCGCGCGCCGCGATGGGTGCGGTGCTCGTCGATCACGTCTACGCCCTCGCCAGCCTGCGCTTCGGGCAAGGCCATCCGAGCCTGGTGCGGCGCGACTACGTGCTGGCGATGGGTGTGCCCATGTGGCTGACCTGGACCGCGGCGACCGCTGTCGGCGCCGCTCTCGGTGCGCAGGTACCGAGGAGTTGGCAGCTCGACTTCGCGGTGCCGCTGATGTTCCTCGCGCTCCTGATCCCGTCGATCCGCAATCGCCCGGGGCTGGTCGCGGCGCTGACCGGCGGCGGGCTCGCGCTGGCGCTCCGTGGCCTGCCGTTCAACGCAGGTCTCGTCATCGCCGCCCTGTCGGGCATCGCTGCTGGCACGGCCGCCGAGGGCGTCGCGACCGCGCTCGCTCGCAAGGGAGGCCGGTGAACCGTCCCGAGCTGTGGCTCACCATCGTCGGCATGGCGCTGGTGACATTCGCGCTGCGCGCCTCGTTCCTGCTGGCCGCCGATCGCCTCGCGCTGCCCCCGCTGCTCCGCCGCAGCCTCACCTACGTGCCGCCCGCGGTGTTGGCGGCGATCGTCGCGCCTGCGATCGCCCAGCCCTCCGGCGCGGCGCTCGGGCCCTTCGATCTGCGGCTGCTGTCGGGCGCGATCGCCGGGCTCGTCGCCTGGCGCACCCGCAGCATCGTGGCGACCTTTGCGGCCGGCATGGCGGCACTCTGGGGTCTGACGTGGCTGCTGTGACCGGGCCGGCTCCCGAGACTGGCCGGGCACGGCGGCTCTGGCAGCTGATGCTGGCGTTCGGTCGCGCCGGACTGTTCGGCTTCGGCGGCGGGCCCTCCTTCATCCCGCTGGTCGAGCGCGAGGTGCTCGCCCACCGCTGGCTCACCCGCGAGGGCTTCCTCGACGCGTTCGC
>SKMG01000383.1 GCA_007121175.1 Trueperaceae bacterium
GCTCAACGGCGGGAGCGGGTACCCCGAGGGGACGACCTACTTCTACCTGATCCACTTCTACCGCCAGACGTTCCAGTTCCTCAACATGGGGTACGGCTCGGCGATCGCCTGGCTGCTGTTCGTCATCGCCCTCGCCATCACCGGCACGCTCTTCGCCACCGCCCGCCACTGGGTGTACTACGCCGGGGCGAAGCGCTGATGGCTCGCCCCACCCGCGCGCTGCCGCTGTTCCGCTCGAGCGAACCCGTCGAGCACGCCCAGGCCGACGCCGCCAAGCGCGCCCACGCCGACGCCGCCATGCGCGGCCTCATCGTCAAGGTGCTGATCACCTCCACCGCACTCGTCCTCCTGCTGCTCTACCTGATGCCGCTCGGCTACTCCATCGCGACCTCGCTCAAGAGCAAGAACCAGGTGACCGACGTGCAGGCGCCGCTGCTCCCCGCGGCGCGCGTCACCTTCGAGCAGGACGGTCAAGCGTTCGACGTGCTGCGCGTGCCGATGGGCGGCGAGGTACGCGAGCTCGCGATCACCCGCCGAGGGCGCGTGAACAGCACGTTCGTCGACCCGGCCGACCCGGGCGCCGGACCCATCGAGTGGGACGGGAGCTGGCGCACGCTGGAGCCCGTCTACCTGCTCGACCCGAAGTGGGAGAACTACCCGACCGCCTTCCGCTTCATCAACTTCTTCCAGCTCTTGCGCAACACCCTGATGTACGCGGTCATCACCACCATCGCCGCGACCTTCTCGGCCGCCATCGTCGCCTACGGCTTCGCGCGCTTCCGCTTCCCCTTCAAGGGGGTGCTGTTCATGCTGCTGATCTCGACGATCATCCTGCCGTCGCAGGCGACGCTCGTGCCCACGTACGCGGTCTTCTACCGGCTCGGCTGGGTCGGGACCTGGCTGCCGCTCATCGTGCCGACCTTCTTCGCCAACGCCTACAACGTGTTCCTGCTGCGGCAGTACTTCCTCACCATCCCCACCGAACTCGAGGAGGCCGCGCGCGTCGACGGCGCCGGGCCGATCCGCACCTTCGTCTCGGTGATCCTGCCGCAGGCCGTACCGGCCATGATCGCGGTCTCGCTGTTCCACTTCTTCTTCGCCTGGAACGACTTCTTCGGCCCGCTGATCTACCTCGCCGGCAGCCAGGACCTGCTCCCGATCTCGGTGGGCCTGTTCCGCTTCAACGGCCTCTACAGCTCCGAGCCGCAACTCATCCAGGCCGCCTCGATCATGACGATGCTGATACCGCTGGTCATCTTCTTCTTCGCCCAGCGCTTCTTCATGCAGGGCGTGGTCATCACGGGGGTGGACAAGTGAAGGTCCCCGCGCCCTGACGGGCGCCGCGGAGGCCACCCGCCGAGGCCACCCGCCGAGGTCGCCCGCCGAGGTCGCCGATGCGATCGCCCCTTCTCGCAGCCAGTGCCCACGAAGGATACTCGAACCATGATGCAACCGACACTCCAGCTCGGCCACGGCCCGCGGCGACCGGACGGCGCCCCGGTCGAGGGCGGCTACGTCACCCTGTCCGGTGAGCGCTACTACCGCATCCGCCACGTCGACGCCATGCCGCCCTTCTTCATGAGCATCGTCAGCGCCTCGGACCTGTGGATGTTCGTGTCCAGCAGCGGCGGCCTCACGGCCGGCCGGGTCGATGCCGACAGGGCGCTCTTCCCGTACGCGACCGAGGACAAGCTGACCGAGAACGCCGAGCACACCGGCCCCAAGACCGTGCTCAGGGTGACGCGGAACGACCGTACCTCCCTGTGGGAGCCCTTCTCGGAGCGCGGCCGCGGCCTCTACCGCGTCGAACGCAACCTCTACAAGAGCGTCCTCGGCAACGAGGTCCACTTCGAGGAGCACAACCACGACCTGGGGCTGGGGTTCCGCTATGCCTGGCGCAGCAGCGACGCCTACGGCTTCGTCAGGACCTCCTGGCTGAGCGAGCTCCTGTCGACGCCGTGCTCCGTCGAGCTCCTCGACGGCCTGCAGAACCTCGTCCCCGCCGGCGCGACCGCGGCGATGCAGAGCGGCCTGAGCAACCTGCTCGACGCCTACAAGCGCAACGAGCTCGAGCCTCGGACCGGCCTGGGCCTGTTCAGCCTGAGCTCGACCCTGACCGACCTGGCCGAACCGAGCGAGTCGCTGCGGGCGACGACCGTGTTCGCGCTGGGCTTGGACGGCGCCGAGCGCCTGCTCTCGTCGGTCCAACTCGAGCGCTTCCGGCGCGGCGAGGCGCCGTCCCCGGAAGTCGACGTGCGGGGTCGGCGCGGCGCGTACTTCGTGCACGCCGACGTGGCGCTGGCGCCCGGCGAGACGCGGCGCTGGCACCTGGTCGCCGACGTCGAACAGGACCACGCCAGCGCGGTCGCCATCGTCAACGCGCTCGACCACGACCGTGGTCGCGAACACGACCGTGGTCGCGGGCGCGAAGGCGAGGCCGACCTCGAGGCCCGCGTCGAGGAGGACGTCCGGCGCAGCGACGAGGCCCTCGCGGCGATCGTCGCGAGCGCGGACGGGTTCCAGTGGACGCAGGACCCGATGGCGACCGACCACCACCTCGCCAGCGTGCTGTTCAACGTCATGCGCGGCGGCGTGTTCCTCGACGACGGCCGTGTGGGGCGCGCCGACCTGCTCGACTTCGTGCGCACGCGCAACCCCGCGGTGCTCGAGGCCCACGGCGCCTTCTTCGCGGGCCTGCCCGCGTCCGTGCCGCGTCGCGCCTTGGTCGAGCGCGCCGCCGCGGTGGGCGCGCCCGACCTCGAGCGGCTCTGCAGCGCGTACCTGCCGCTCGCGTTCAGCCGCCGCCACGGCGACCCCAGCCGACCCTGGAACCGCTTCACCATCAACGTCCGCGGCGCCGACGGCCGACCGCGCCTCGACTAC
>SKMG01000006.1 GCA_007121175.1 Trueperaceae bacterium
GCCACTAAGCTGGTGAGGTGGTAGCGGAGCGCCCGGCGCGGCGTCTCGTCGTGGAAGTAGGCGCTGGCGTGGAGCGTGGAGCAGGTCCAGACGAAGGAGGCCAGCAGCGTCAGCAGCGCCCCGACCCCGTCGAGCCGCAAGCGCAACTCGCCCAGCATGGCGGGCACCACGGTCTCTACGAAGCCGTGTGCCAGCACCAGCGGCGCCAGCGCGAGCGCCAGCGCGAGCGTCAGCAAGACGCTCGCCAACACCAGGGCACGCTGCGCGCGGACCTCCAAGCGCGCCCTGGGCACCAGCGAGCCGAGAGCCAGGTACGTCGCCGCGAGCACTGGCACGAGGACCAGCAGCAGCGGACCGGCGTGCCGCAGGCCCTCGACGATCACCTCACGGAGCACCGAAGAAGGCCGCTGCGGCCGCCTGCGCGAGATCGACGGGCAGACCCACGGCGCTCGCCGCGAGTCCCAGCACCAGCGTCATCGCGGCCGCCGCGCAGGTGGCGAGCAGCACGCTCGATCGACCTTCGATCGGCGCGTCGGGCTCTTCGCCGTTCGCCCCGTTCGTCCCTTCGGCCGGCGCGCCGAAGTACAGCGCGTACACGACCGGCAGCAGGTAACCGGCGGCCAGCAGTGCGCCGAGCAGCAGCACCACCAGCACGTACGGGCTCTCGGACTCGAGCATGCCGACGCCGAGCCACCACTTGCTGATGAAGCCCGAGAGCGGCGGGAAGCCGATCATGCCCAATGACGCGAGCGTGAACGCGGCGGAAGTCAGCGGGGTGCGGTCCGCGAGGCCCGCCAGCGAGGCCATGCTGCGCCGGCCGGTGGCGTGCGCGAAGGAGCCGGCGCAGAAGAACAGCGCGCCCTTCATGAAGGCGTGGTGCACGATGTGCACCAGGGCGCCGACGGTGGCGATCGGTCCCATCAGCGACAGGGCCAGCAGCACGTAGCCCATCTGGCTGATGGTGGAGTAGGCCAGGCGCCGTTTCAGGTCGTCCTGACGCAGTGCCTTGAAGCCCGCTAAGACGACCGTCGCCGCCGCCAGGGCCCCCAGGTACGGCATCGGACCGAGATCCTTGAGCAGCGCCACGCCGAACACCTCGAAGCTGACCCTGATCAGCCCGAACGCGCCAGCGGCCACCAGGACGCCCGAGAGCAGCGCGGAGCAGGGCGCCGGCGCGGCCGGGTGCGCGTCGGGCACCCAGCCGTGCAGCGGCATGACGGCGGCCTTGACGCCGAACCCGACCGCGAAGCAGAGGAAGGTCACGAGCAGCGTCGTGGTGCCCACGTCGGCACCGAAGAGCCCGCCGCCCGCTCGGAAAGTGAGGTCGCCAGCGAAGGCGTAGGTCAGCAGCACGCCGGAGAGGATCAGGGCGCCTGCGACCAGCACGTACGCCAGGTACTTCAGCCCCGCAGATAGGGCTGCCGGGGTCTCCTCGTGGACGACCAGCACGTAGGTGAGCACCGAGAGCAGCTCGTAGAAGATGAAGAAGGTCAGCAGGTTGCCGGCGAAGGCGAGACCCATCGCGGCGGCGAGCGAGATCATCAGCGTCCCGTAGAGGCGCGGGAGGTTCTCGCCATGCAGGTAACCCGTCGCGTAGATGAGCGCCAAGAGCCACAACAGCGCCGCGGTGGAGCCATAGAGCACGCCGGCGGCGTCGACACGGAAAGCGATCCACGTCTGCGGCGCGAGCTCGAGCAGCTCGAGCTCGAAGGTCTGGCCGCGCAGCACCGCCGGCACCAGCGAGAACGTCACCGCGACAGTGGCGGCGCTGCAGGCGAGCATCAGCAAACGGAGCCAGGCGCAGGTGGTGCCGCGACGCCAGCCGATGGCGGAGAGGGCACCAACGCTCGGGAACACCAGCGTTGCCAGCGGCAACATGTGCGCAATGGTCTTCATCTCGCCCTACCTTCCGCGCCGAAGGTCTGCGTGGCCACCAGCGCGATCGGGGTCGGCACTCCCGATAGCTCCGCCGGGGCACTGGCAACCAGTCGCGAACTCAACGGCATCACCACCACGAACCACCCAGCGTCCGCTCGTAGGGCGCCCAGAGATAGATACCACTCCCAAGGGAAGCCGGCGGCGGGTGCCAGAACATGCTCTCGCCAACCGTGGCTGCCGGCCCATTCCGTCTCCGTCGAGCCCGCCGACACCCTCGAGCCGCGCGCGGGTCGGTCTCTCCCGCGCGAGGCCGCGAGCAATCCCGTCAGTTTTGCACTTCGTGAAACTTTGCACGAGTGACGAACGTCCTCAGCTGGCGTGCCGAAGCGGACTCGCGGGATGGACATCAGCGTGCCGCACCTGTTAGACCGAAGGTCTCGTACACGGCGACGAGCGCGATCGACGTCGGCATGCCTGGGACCGCGGCCGTAGTACCGAGCAGGACTACGTATGCCGCGCAGATCATGGTCGGCAACAGCAAGACCAGCGGCGCCTCTCGCTTCGTCCCCGCCGCCCCGGCGGCGTCCCGGTCGACGCCCAGACCGGCCGCCTGCCGAGCGTCGCCGCTGCGCTCGGGGCGCTCGTCGGGCCGCCGGAAGTACGCCCGGTGGATGATCGGGAACCAGTAGGCCGCATTCAGGAGCGAGCTCAGCAGCGTCACGACCAGCAACCACCAGGCGTCGGCATGGAGCGCACCCAACGACAGGTACCACTTGGTCTTGAACCCAGCGAACAGCGGCAGCCCGACGAAGCTCAGCGCGGCGACCGTGAAGGCACCCATCGTGTACGGCATCTGCTTGCCGATGCCCGCGAGTTGGCTGACGTGCGTCTTCCCGGTCATCTCCCGCACCGCGCCCGTGCCGAAGAACATCGTGATCTTCGCGAAGGCCTGGTTGGCGAGGTGGACGACGGCGGCGAGCGCTGCCAGCGGCGTCAGCAGCGA
>SKMG01000435.1 GCA_007121175.1 Trueperaceae bacterium
GCGCCGAGCGCGAAGACGAGCGCCCAGAGCAGGTCGCCCCGCCAGGTCGACCGGCTGACGAAGTAGATCTGGCGCAGGCGTAGGCCCTCGAGCCGACCGAAGCGCACCATGAGCGCGATGGACGCGATGTTCGCTGCCGTCACGAACCAGAGCCACCATGCGGCGGCAGCCGTCACCGCGCCGGAGCGGCCCGCCCAGGCGAAGGCGGCGGCGAGGGTGAGGAGCAGCGTGATGGTGAGGGCGGAGCGCAGGGCCAGCATGCCCCACACGCGTCGCAGCGGAATGCGCCCATCCGCCACGAGGGGCCCGAGGGCCTCGGGCAGGTTCGCCATATACGAACCGGCGGACACCGAGTCTCGTCGTCGAACACGAACCGTCATGTTGGCCACGTGCTCAGCAGTCTACTGCCACGTCGCGACCACCAGCGCGCCGCCGCGGGCTGGGCGGCGACGGCAGGGTGTCCGGCCCGAGCGCCGAGCCCAACCCAAACCATGGCCACGGGACCGAGACCAGAGCGCTCCACCAGCAGGCTGTAGCGCTCGAGCCGCGACCGCCCTGCGCGGATCAGAGCCACGCGGCCGCCGCGCCCCGCGCGCCACCATACCGACCCGTGCGACAATCGCGCACACGGCCCCGATCGCGGCGCCAAGGCGCTCGACGGGCCGGAGGGATCGAGGGGATGGCCGATGGGTGATCGCTTTCCAGTGCGGTTCTTCCTGTGGACGTTCTTGTGGTCCTGGACCGTCTGGGCTCCGCTGGTACTCGCTGGGTTCGGGGTGATCGCTCCCGACCCGGACCTGCGTGCGCGCCTGACCATGCCGGCGCTGATGCTCGGCGCCTTCGGCCCAGCGTTCGGTGCCTGCATGGCCATCTGGACGCTCGGAGGCAGAGCGGCCCTGGTCGGCTTCCTGCGGCGGTTTGCCTCGCTGCGGTTCGGTTGGCGGGTGTGGACCGCGGTGTTCGTGGGGCTCGGGTCGCTCAGCGCTATCGCGTGGTACCTCCCTGAGCTGTTCGGTGCGGCTCGAGCACCGATGCAGCTGCCGAGCGCCTACGTGTTCCCCATCTGGTTGCTGCTGATGGTCCTCCTCGGCGGTGGCCAGGAAGAGGTCGGTTGGCGAGGCTATGCTCTCGAGCCACTCGAGGCGCGCTACGGACTCTGGGGTGGCAACGTCGTACTGGCGCTGGTATGGACGTTGTGGCACCTGCCCCTGTGGTTCGTGCCAGGCTCGTCGCAGGAGCACATGCCGCTCATAGCGTTCACGATGGGGACGATCGGCCTGTCGTTCTTCTTCTCGTGGGTGCTGAAGGCTTCTGGCGGCCGGCCGCTCTCGGCGGTCGTGGCACACGGCGCTTACAACGCGTTCATCCCGCTCTTCCCGACGCTGGTGATGTTCCCCGGCGCACCGCAGGCGAGGTGGTGGATCCACCAGTCATTGGTGCTCATCGTCGGCACCCTGTTCATGCTGCGCCTCACCAGGCGCCGCGAGGCTCGCCGACCGCAGGTCGCGCAGCCCCACCAGGAAGACGGGCGCGCTCAGCTAGCGGCCAGCACCGCCGGTCGCTCGCGGGGCTGAAGCGCATGCGTCCTACGCCGCCCCGAGTACGCTCGCCCGGCGTGACCCCGTCGATACGGGAGGTCCGACCATGACCGCATCGCAGCGGCCGTGGCCCTTCGTTCCGATCGATTTCGTCGCTCCCGAAGGGCTCGAGACCAGCGAGTATCGGCTTCGGATGCTGACGATCCATGACGTCGTCAAGGACTTCGACGCTGTCATCTCCAGCATCGACCACTGCCAGACCGTGTGGCCCGGAGGTTCCTGGCCCCAAGGGCTGACCATCGAACAGAACCTGATCGATCTCGGCTGGCATCAGAAGGAGTTCCAGACGCGTCGGTCATTCGCCTACACCGTCGTGAACCTGTCCGAGTCCATGGTCCTTGGTTGCGTGTACGTCGAGCCCACACGCAAGCGCGGTTACGACGCGGAGGTGTACCTGTGGGCGCGCCAGAGCGAGCTCGCCGGGGGGCTCGAAGCCCGCCTGTACGCCGTCGTGAAGGACTGGATCGCGGCAGCGTGGCCGTTCGAATCAGTGGCGTTCCCCGGCAGGGACGTGGCATGGGAGCACTGGCGAGCGATCCCGGACGAGCGGCGGTAGGCGCGGGTTCGGTAGCGCCAGCTCGAGGTGGCCTGGCGGTTGCGCGGGTGCTGTCACCGTCTTCAGTGCCGACGCGCGGATGCGCGGATGCGGCGCCGCCGGCCGTACCGGCCTCGGTGGCGGATACCGCCGTGCGGGGCGCCGACGACCTGTCACGGGCCGGTATGGGCCGCCGCCCGGAGGGTCCCTCAGCGCGTTTCGGCAGCTCGACCGCGACCGATCGTGCCGAGGTGGGTGTCGTGGAAGCCCGTCGGCAGCTTGAGCCCATAGCCGACCATCCTGTCGAACCCGATGTGGGCGAGCCAGGCGAGCGCTACGAGGAGACCCCCATCGCGTCCTGAGAGGTAGCTGACGAGCGCGAGCGCCAGCGGAAGCACCGAAGCGTGGGCGAGGTTGTAGACCGCGGCGCCGATCCGAGGACCGCGGGCGTAGGCGACCATCGCGAGGTCGGGCAGCAGCACCAGCGCGGCGAAGACCCACCACGAGAAACCGAGGGCGCCATACGCGACCAGCACGACGACGAGGAGGGCGAGGCCCTCGAGGCGCAGCAGGGGCGTCGGGTTCGTCAACATCGTGTCTCGCTCCTCGCGGCATCCTGCTCGAGCCGCTCCGAGGCCAGCCGCGGGCGCAGGTCGCGATGTAGTCCGGCCCCGTCGGCCGCTGATCGGCCGCGAAGCCCGCGGCCTTCGTCACCGGCTCAGCCGGCCGCTGCTCATGCC
>SKMG01000311.1 GCA_007121175.1 Trueperaceae bacterium
AAGAACGTGCCGACGAGCCGCGCCGAGGTGGTCAAGGTGAAGGTCACGGAGATCGACGGCGAGGACGCGGTGCTGCTGCTCGAGCGCACGAGCTGACGGGGCGCGCGATGCTCCCGGACAGTATGCCCCTCGCCGACGGCGCCGCGCCGCGCGCACGGCGCCGCCACCTGCTCGATCTCGGCGGCTGGAGCCGCACCGAGGTCTCCGCGCTCTTCGACACCAGCGACGTGATGGCCCAGGTCATGCAGCGCACCATCAAGAAGGTGCCGGCGCTGCAGGGCTTCACGGTCGGGACGCTCTTCTTCGAGGACTCCACCCGTACCCGGCTGTCGTTCGAGCGTGCGGCGCGGGCGCAGTCGGCCGACGTGATCGGCTTCGCCGCCGGCGGCAGCAGCCTGAGCAAGGGTGAGTCGCTCAAGGACACGCTGCTCACCATCGATGCCATGCAGGCCGATCTCTACGTCGTGCGGCACCACGCGGCCGGCGCCGCGCACCAGATCGCCCGCTGGACCGACGCCCTGGTGGTCAACGCGGGCGACGGCCGCCGGGCGCATCCGACGCAGGCGCTGCTCGACGCCTACACCTTCCGCCAGCACTTCCCGGACTTCGACGGCTTCGAGGGCAAGCGCCTGTCGATCGTCGGGGATGTCGAGCACTCGCGGGTGGCGCGCTCGAACATCGCGCTGTGGACCCTGCTCGGCGCCGAGGTGGCGCTGTGCGGTCCGCGCACGCTGCTCCCCGCGCCACTGGGCGAGCGCCCCGGCCTCACGCTCACGCACCGGGTCGAGGAGGCGCTCGAGGGCGCCCACGCGGTGATGGCGCTGCGGCTGCAGACCGAGCGCATGGCGAAGGGCTTGCTGCCGTCGCTGGCAGAGTATCGTCAGCGCTACCAGGTCACGACCGAGCGCATGCGGCTCGCCCACCCGGACGCGCTGGTGATGCATCCCGGGCCCATGAACCGTGACGTCGAGCTCGAGGGCGTGCTGGCCGACTCGCCGCGCAGCGTCATCGAGCAGCAGGTCGCCAACGGCGTCCCGGTCCGCATGGCCGTCCTCTATACCCTGCTGGTGGGTTCGCGCTGAGCCCGCTCGCCCCACGGAGGCGTTGATGCCCACAGGTCCCTACTCGCGGAGCGACGGCGACGCGTTCGTACGCTCCAGCGCCAGCCTGCCGCACGGCGCCGAGGCGCCGATCCCGCGCACCGTGCTGCGCCGCGCCCACCTGCTCGACGCCCGCGGCGATCACGGCGTGCACGACCTGTGGCTCAGCGGCGGCCGCATCGAGGCCCTCGACGCTGGCGGCGAGGCCGAGGTCGAGCTCGATGCCAATGGCCTGCTCGTCACGCCGGCCTTCATCGACCCGCACGTTCACCTGCGCACCCCCGGCCAGGAAGAGAAGGAGGACCTCGCGAGCGGGCTCGCCGCCGCCGCGGCGGGCGGTTACGGGACGGTGGTCTCGATGGCCAACACCGATCCGGTGGTCGACGACCCGGCCATCGTCAGCGACCTCTGCGAGCGCTCAGCGCGGCTCGGCCTGGCGCGGCTGCGTCCCGCCGCCGCGCTGTCGCTCGGGCTGCGCGGCGAGCGGCTGTCCGACTACGCTGCACTGCGCGCGGCCGGGGCGGTGATGGTCACCGACGACGGCGTCCCGGTCGTCGACTCTCACCTGCAGCGCCGCGCCTGCGAGTACGCCTTTGAGCTCGGGCTCGTGGTCCAGACGCACTCCGAGGACCCCAGCCTGCGCGCGGACGGGGTCATGCACGAGGGCCGCGTGTCGCAGGCGCTGGGACTGCCCGGCAACCCGGCCGAGGCCGAGGCGATCATGGTCTTCCGCGACTGTGAGATCGCGCAGCTCACCGGTGCTCGAGTGCACATCGCCCATGTGTCCAGCGAGCGCGGCCTGCGGGTGGTCGAGTGGTTCAAGGAGCAGGGGGTGAACGTGACCTGCGAGGTGACGCCGCACCACCTGACGCTCACCGACACCGTGTGGGAGCGCTTCGACCCGGTCTTCAAGGTCGCCCCGCCGCTCAGAACGGCGCGCGACGTCGCGGCGCTCAAGGACGCCTTGCGCCGCGGACTGGTCGACTGCATCGGCAGCGACCACGCGCCGCACACACGCGCCGAGAAAGATCGCGACCTGCTCGCCGCACCCTTCGGCCTGCCCAACATCGAGGTGGCCTTCGCGCTGCTCTACACCGAGCTGGTGCTCGGCGGCGAGATCACACTCACCACGCTCCTCGACCTGGTGCAGGGGGGACCGGCGCGGGTGATGGGCTGGCCAGAGCCGACGCTGGAGCCCGGCGCGCCCGCTGACATCGTGCTGCTCGATCTCGACAGCGAGCGACCGGTCGACCCGGCGACGTTCCTGAGCAAGGCGCGCTTCTCCCCCTGGGAGGGCAGCGTGCTGCGCGGCTGGCCGGCCGCCACGCTGGTGGCCGGCAGGATCGCCTTCAGCCGCCCGTCGGAGGGGCCGGGCTGACGCGCTCGGCGCGGCGGGCCGGCTCGTCGCCGGCTGGAGCCCGCACCGCTTCGGCGAGCAGTGCCACCACCACGCCGAGGAAGACGGCCGCCACGCCCGCGAGCAGCGCCACCAGGACCGAGCGCTGCGGCTCGAGGGCGCCCGCGGTCGCCTCGCTCAGCACCCGCACGCCCGCCGGTGCGAGCTGCGCGACGTAGGCGACGTTCGGATCGAGCGCCGCGAGCATCTCGAGCGACACCCTCGCTTCGCGCGCGGCGCGCTCGAGCACCCCGAGTCGGACCGTGGCGTCGGCCAGCGCGCCAGCAAGCTGAGTGCGACGCGCAGCGAGGTCGTGCAGCTGCTCGGAGAGCAGCTCGCGTTCGCCGCGTAGCGCCGCGAGGCGCGCGTCGAGCGAGCCCACGGCGCCGTCGAGATCGACGACCACTTCTGGGGCGTCGACGAGCACCACCCCGAACCCGCCCCCGGCCTCCTCGCGTTGGCGGGCGAAGGCCTCGCGCTCGCCGCTGCGGCCGGTGATCTCGCGCTCGACGAGCAGCAGCTCGTGCTCGAGCTCGACGATGGCGCTGTCGATGCCGCTCAGGCGCCCGCGCAGCGCCTCCGGGCCGGTCTCGGCGCGGAAACGCTCCAGCGCGGCCTCTGCCTCCTCCACCCGGTCGCGCGCGAAGGTGAGGGCGTCGCCGGTGAAGAGCTCCACCGTGTCGAGGTTCTCGAGCATCAGCGCGCGCACCGTATCGATGGTCGCCTCGACCCAAGCGGTCACGCTCGCGGCCGCTGCGTCGGGGTCGGCGCTGCGGGCCTGGTGCACGACCGCCAGGAAGGGAGTTGGCGCGTTGGCGGTGCCGGTCATGCGCTCGAGTTCGAGCACCGTCTCGAGCGTGCCGACGTCGGTCCGCTCGTGATGCGGCAGCACGGTCTCGAGCACACCCCGCGAGAACGCCAGCGTCGAGTAGGTTTCGAAGGAGACGGTCACTTCCGGCCGGAAGCGCAGGTTCGTGCCGAGATCGACCTCGATCGGCGGCCGCGCGACCACGGTGGTCACCTCGGCTACATAACTCGGCGGCCGGGTGCTGAGGTACGCATAGGTGCCGAGCGCCACCAGCAGCGCCGCGAGCAGTATCAAGGGGCTGCGGCGACGCAGGATCAAGTACAACTCGCGCAGCGAGATCTCCTCGGGCGGCGGCTGCGGCGGCCGCGCCTCGCCGGGGGCAGAAGACGTGCTCACCCCGATATGTTACGACGCCGCTTCGTGCGCCCGAGGATCAGGACACCGGCACGATCAGCCGCTCGAGCTCCCGCGGGTAGTCGGTGAGGAACTCCGGTGCGCTCTCGGTGACGAGGATGGTGTCGGAGTGCCGGAAGCCGCCCAGCCCCGGCAGGTACAGCCCTGGCTCCACCGTGAACAGCATGCCCGGCTGCATCTCGGTGTGGTCGCCCACGTCGAGAAACGGGCCCTCGTGGTAGCGCAGGCCGATGTTGTGCCCGACGTGATGACGCCAGGCGTCGGAGAGCCCGTGCTCGCGCACGTAGGTGCGTACCGCCTCGTCCACGCTGGCGCAGGAGCGCCCCGGCCGACAGGCGTCGATCGCCAAGTCCTGCAGCGCCAGCATGTGCGCGAAGGCGTCGCGCTGGGCGTCGCTCGGCTCGCCCATCACCATCGTGCGCTCCAGCTCGCTCCAATAGCCGAACATCGGGCAGGTGGCGCCGGTCACCAACGTGTCGCCGGGCCCGAAGACGGCGTTGATCGTCAACGAATGCGGCAATGCGCTGTGCGCTCCGATCTGGCCCCGGTAGCCCGCTTGCGGTCCGCTGCGCCCCCACGACAGCGGCCGGTAGGCGCCCTGGTACGCAGCGAGCAGCTCCGCGTTCGCCAGCGCCGCCACCTCGGCCTCCACTTCGGTTTCGCTGCGCCCCACGGCGGTGCGCTCCTGCAGCAGCTCGTGGGCACGGCCCGCCCAGCGGGCCGACTCGCGGATCAATGCCACCTCCGCCGGGCTCTTGACCTGCATCATCGTCTCGAGCGCGTCGTCGAGGGGCTCGAACTCAGCAGACGTCAGCTCGGACAGGCGCGGGCCGCGGTAGCCCATCACCTTGGGGTAGCCGTCGCCGTCGCCACCGAAACGGCGGCCCAGGCCCAGCGCCTTCAGTTCCTCGGCGAGCAGCCGCATCGGGTGCACCCGGTCGGGGTACTCGGGGTAGGACACGACCCGGTCGACGTGCGCGTACGCCTCGGCGTGCTCGACCTCGAGTCGCGGCACGAACAGCAGGCTCTCGGCGCCGGCGGTGACCAGCGCGATCGGCCGCTCGGTGGGCACGAACGCGAAGCCGCTCAAGTACAGCACCCGGTGGTTCGCCCACCACACCGTGAGATCGACCCCGGCCGCCTCCTCGGAAGCCAGCAGCCGCTCGCGCCGCTCGCGGTACTCCGCCGCCTCGATCGGTTGCGCCAGCGCGCTGTGCGCCCGAGCGCCCTGCGCCCGCGCACTCTGCCTCACGTCCGCCATGATTGCTCCTCCTCCACAGGCTGCCCAGCCGTCCTGGACGGGCCGACTCGCGCCGCTTTGACGCCGTGCCTAGGGGGACTGTACAGTGCTCGCACCGGCGACAGGCGAAGGAGATCCGTTCCAGCCGGGCCTGCAGCGCTGGCCAAGCGAGTCACACGGAGGAGGCACGACCGATGATGAGGTTCCTCAGGATGCTCGGCATCGCAGCGGCCGCGCTCACCATGAGTGCGCAGGCGCAGGGCGACCCCAACGTGTTCAACTTCGGGGTCTACTTCGAGCCGTCCGGCGTCGATCCGCACATCAGCACCGACGCGGCCGCGACCTGGATGGCCAACAACCTCTACGACACGCTCGTGCGCTACGAGACGACGACCCTCGAAGACGGAACGGTGGTGGGCACCACCGACTACGGGCCGCACCTCGCCGAGTCGTGGACGGTGTCCGAGGACGGCCGCACCTTCGTGTTCCAGATCCGTGACGGCGTCCCCTTCCACAACGGCGACATCCTCACCGCAGACGACGTCGCCTTCAGCTTGCAGCGCGTCCTGACGCTCAACTTCGCGCCGGCGCAGCTGTTGCGAACCTGCATCACGCCAGAAAGCGTCAGCGTCAGCGGCCCGCTCGAGGTGACCGTCGAGCTGATGACCGCCTGCCCGTTCTTCCTGAGCCTACTCGTCCAAACCCCCACCGGCGCCATCCACAACCGGGCCTACGTCGAGGCGCACGGCGGCGTCGAGGCCGAGACGATCAACGACCACATGCGCACCAATGCCATGGGCACGGGACCGTTCACCTGGGGCGAGTGGGAGCCCGGCGTGGTGTACGAGTTGCTGGCTTTCGAGGACCACTGGGCGGGCCCGCCGCTGCTCGAGCGGGTCAACTTCCGCTTCATCAGCGACTTGGCCAGCCAGTACGTGCTGATGCAGCAGGGCAGTCTCGACGCGATGTACAACCCGCCGATCGACATCCTCGAGCAGGCGCTGCAAAACCCTGCCCTGCGGGTGCTCGACCAGCAGACCATCGGCCTGCAGACCCTCTACATGCCGAACATCAACCCGCCGTTCGATGACGTCCGGGTGCGGCAAGCGGTGCAGTACGCGCTCGACCAGCAGGAGATCGCCGACGCCGCGACGCTGGGCCTGGCGACGCCGGCTCGTAGCGCCTTCCCGAGCCTGCTGCCGGGCTTCACCGGTCGCCATTGGGTGTATGAACGCGACCTCGAGCGCTCGCGCGAGCTGCTCGCCGAGGCCGGCTACCCCGACGGCTTCAGCACCACCATCTCGTACAACAGCGGCAACGCCCAGCGGGAGATCTCAGCCGTCGTCGCGCAGGCGCAGCTGGCCGAGGTCGGGATCCGCGCCGAAGTCCAGGCGGTGGCCTGGCCGACCTTCGTCGAGGGCTTCCGCGAGGGCACCATGCCGATGTACGTGGTCTCCGGCCTGGCCGCGCCAGTGCCGGATCAGTTCATCGATCAGTACTTCGCGACCGACAGCGCGGGGCCGGGCGGCAACTACTCCTACTTCAGCAACGCCGAGGTGGACGCGCTGACGCAGCAGCTCGCCGAGACGATCGACCCGGAGGAGCGGCTCGCGATCATGGACGAGATCCAGGCGCTGCTCATGGAGCACCTGCCAGCGGCCTTCCTGTACAACGCGGTGCTGCCGTATGTGGTCCGCGACGTGATCCAGGACTGGGTCATCTACCCGTCGGGCGACTGGTTCTTCAACACCGTCTACAAGGAGCAGTGACGGGTGAGGAGCAGGGGGCGGACCGAATCGCGGTCCGCCCCCGTCCCATCGCCCTCACTCCAGCATGATCCCGTACATCCTGCGCCGCCTGGTCGCGGTGGCCTTCCTGGTGCTCGGCATCAGCCTGGTGACGTTCACCCTGGTGAGGATGGTGCCCGGCGATCCGGTGGCGCTCTACTACGGCGGCATGCCCGTCAGCCCCGACGTCGAGGCCGCGCTGCGGCGCCAGTGGGGGCTCGATCGGCCGCTGCCGGTCCAGTACTTGCACTACCTCGGCGGCGTCGTGCGCGGGAACCTGGGCGTCTCCTTGGCGAGCGGCCGGCCGATCATGGACGACCTGCTCAGGCGCTTCCCTGCAACGATCGAGTTGACCCTGGCGGGCGTGCTCTTGGCGCTGGTCATCGGGGTGCCGCTGGGCGTGCTGGCGGCGCTGCACCGGAACCGCCTGACCGACCACCTGCTGCGCATCGGCTCGCTCGTGTCGCTGGGGATGCCCAACTTCTGGCTGGGCCTGGTGCTGATCTACGTCTTCGGCTTCCTGCTGGGCTTCTTCCCACCGGCCGAGGGGCGGCTGGCGTCGACGATCCCGCCGCCGGATCGCATCACCGGCCTCTACACCGTCGACAGCCTGCTGGCCGGTGATCTGCGCGCGTTCCGCTCGGCGCTCTCGCAGTTGCTCGCGCCCGCGATCACGGTCGCGCTGGGCCTCATCGCGGTGATCATCCGCATGCTGCGCGCGGGGATGCTCGAGGAACTCGGCAAGGATTACGTGCGCACCGGCTTCTCGAAGGGCCTGCCGCAGCGAACGGTCTTCTACAAGCACGCGCTGCGCAACGCCATCATCCCGACCATCATGGTGGTGAGCATCCAGATCGGCTACCTGCTCGGTGGCAACGTGCTGGTGGAGTCGGTCTTCGCCTGGCCGGGCGTCGGCCTCTACTACATCAACGCCATCAACGCGCTCGACTACAACGCGGTCATCGGCTCGACGCTGCTGATCGCGGTCGTCTTCGCGCTGATCAACCTCTTCGTCGACGTCCTCAACGCTTTCATCGACCCGCGCATCCAATATGCTTAGCGTCCCCAACGGGGCGGCGCCGCTGGTGAGCCGCCGCCGCTTCCGCGTCAACGCCTCGCTGCTCATGGGCGGGATGATCGTTGGGGTGATGGTGTTCGCTGCGCTGTTCGCGCCGCTGCTGACCCCCTACGACCCGATCCGGCTCAATATCCCGGCTCGCTTCCAGCCGCCGTCGGCCGAGCACTGGTTCGGCACCGACCAGTACGGCCGAGACGTCTTCACGCGGGTACTCTACGGCGCTCGCTACGATCTGCTGATCGCGGTGCTGGCGGTCGCGCTCGCGGCCGGCGTCGGCACGCCGCTGGGCATGCTGGCGGGCTACTTCCGCGGCCTCACCGACACCGTGATCATGCGGCTGATGGACCTGCTGCTGGCGTTCCCGAACATCTTGCTGGCGATGACGCTGGCGGCGGTGCTCGGCCCTAGCCTCAACAACGCGATCTTGGCGGTATCGATCGTCGGGATCGCCGGCTACGCTCGTATCGCCTACGCCTCGACGCTCTCAGCGTCGTCGGAGGTCTACGTCGAGGCCGCTCGGGCGCTCGGGGCGCCCCACCACCGGCTGCTGCTGCGCGCGATCCTGCCGGCGATCCTAGCGCCGATCGTCATCCGCGGCACGCTGGGTATGGGCTTCACGATCCTGCTCGCCGCCGGCCTCGGCTTCATCGGCCTGGGCGCGCAGCCACCGACGCCCGAGTGGGGCGCGATGATCAACGAGGGGCGCAACCAGGTCATCCTGGGCCGCTGGTGGACCTCGGTCTTCCCGGGGCTGGCGATCGTCGCGCTGGTGACCGGCTTCAACCTGATCGGCGACGGCCTGCGTGACGCGCTCGACCCGCGCAACGTCTGACCCGTTCGCGGGCTCGGCCGCACAACGACCCTAGTCGAGCGCCAGGAAGGCCCGCAGCGCCCGCTCCAGCGCCGCTTCGTCGTCGCCCTGCACGCCGTGCTCCCGGCGCCAGCGCTGCTCGAAACGCACGAACGGCACCAAATGGTGACTACCAGTGGCGATCTCGCGCCGGAACACGTGCGCCATCGGGCCGGCCTCGCGCAGGTATCCCGTGTCCACGAACCTCGCTAGCGTGGCATCGACGTCGTACGGCAGGCTCACGTGCCGCACGGTCCAGCCGCGCCGCGCGCTGCTCGTGAGCAGCCCGAACTGCGCCTCCGGCCTGCCGACCAGCGCCAGGCCCACGGCCCCGACGCTCACCAGCAGGCGACCGTCGGCCAGGACGCGATGGAACGGCAGGTGGTTGTGCGCCCGGACCAGCAGCGCCTCGGGCGCGGGATCGAGCACGCGCTCGAGGGTGCCGTCATCGGTCCAGGGGTAGAGGCTCACGTGGTCGTCGGTCGGCGCTGCGTGCATGAGGAGCACGTCCGGCGCGAGCGGCACGGCGATCGGGCAGGCGCGCAGCTCGTCGAGCAGGTCCTCGACCTCACTGCGTGCCCAGGCGATGGGACGAAAACGCGTCCCCAGCCAGCGCGGATCGCCCTCGGGCGTGCCGCGATCGAGCACGTAGCGCTCGTGATTGCCCCTGAGCAGCACGTCGGCCTCCGCGCGCGCGAGCTGCCAGCAGGCTCGCGAGTCCGGTGCTCCGTTGACCACGTCCCCGGCGATGACCAGCAGGTCCGGGGCCTCGCGCTTGGCGGCCGCCAGCGCGGCGTGAAACGCCGCGAGGTTGCCGTGGATGTCGGCCAGGACGGCGATCCGCATCGACCCGTCGTACCACGTCGGCGCCCGGCCGCACCACGCTCGGCTGCCTCTCGCGGCGCCCGGCGTTAGGCTGGGCACGCATGAAGGCCGGCAGCGGCGCGACCGGCATGGACGCACGGGCAACCATCACCTTCGGCATCGGCGCCATCGTGGGGGGCGGCATCATCGTGCTCGCAGGCCCCGCGCTGGTCGCGGCCGGACCAGCGACGCTGTTGGCGCTGACCCTCAACGCCGTGGTGGCGGTGCTGGCAGCGCTCAGCCTCGGCGAGCTCGCCACGCGCTTCCCGCGCTCGGGTGGCCCCTACGCCTTCGCGCAGCAAGTCTTCTCCGTCCGCTGGGCGTTCGTGGTCGGCTGGCTGGTGTGGTTCGCCTCACTGGCGGCGGCCGCGGTGTTCGCGCTCGGCTTCGCCGAGTTCGCGCTGACGGCGCTGGCCGAGCTGGCGCACGCGCTCTTCCCCGCGCCGCTGAACACTCCGCCGGCGGGCGTTGCTCCAGCGGCCTGGACGCTCGCGGGCTGGTGGACGTCCCGCGAGCTCACCGTCGTGGTGGCGCTGGCCGCCGTGGCGGCGTACTTGGCGCGGCTGCTGCGCGGCGGCCGGGGCGGCGGGGCCTGGATGGTCGCAGGCAAGGTGGTGACGCTGGGAGTCTTGGGGATCGCCGGCCTGGCGGTCCTGGCGCGGGAGCCGGGCGCGCTCCCGGCGGCGCTCACGCCGTTCGCACCGAACGGCGCGCTGGGCGTCGCCCAGGCCATGGGGCTCTTGTTCGTCGCGTTCCAGGGCTTCGCCTTGATCGCCGCCGCCGCCGGCGAGGTCCGCGACCCGCAGCGCGATGTGCCGCGCGGGATGCTGATCGCGATCGCCGTGGCGGTGCTCTTGTACCTGCCACTGTTCCTGGCGATCGTTGCGCTCGGCGTGCCGGCCGGGGAAACGCTCGCTGGCTTCGCCGAGCGCACCGGCGGCACGACGGTCGCCGAGGCAGCCCGTACCTTCTTGGGACCGGCCGGCTTCTGGCTCGTGAGCGTGAGCGCCATCCTCGCGATGCTCACCGCGCTGCAAGCCAACCTGTTCGCAGCCTCGCGGGTGGCGCGCGCCATGGCGAAAGACCGGACGCTGCCACGCTCCCTCGCGCAGCTCTCGGGAGGCGTGCCGCGGCGGGCGCTGCTGCTCTCAGCGGCCTTGATCGCCGCGATCGTGCTGACGCTGCCGACGGTCGCCACCGCCGGCAGCGCCGCCGGCCTCATCTACCTCAGTATCTTCGCGCTGGCGCACGTGATGGCGCTGCTGGCGCGCCGCCGCGCCCTGGAGCCGGCCCCCTTCCGGGCGCCGCTGGCGCCTCACCTGCCGC
>SKMG01000393.1 GCA_007121175.1 Trueperaceae bacterium
CCGCGCCCGCGTCTGTCCGCGCCCGCGTCAGGGGCGGCGCTGCCGCTCGTCGGCTCGAGGGGCCTCGCTGGGGCGCGGCTGCCGCCAGGCCAGCCTGACGAAGTCGAGCAGCCGCGGGATCCGGTGCCAGCGTGCTGGGTCGAAGCCGACGCGCCACGCCCACTCGAGGCCGATGCGGCGGGTCCAAGCCGGCGTCCGCGAGGCGCTGCCAGCGAGCACGTCCAACGTGCCCCCGACGCCGATCGAGACGCGTGCGCCCCAGGCCTCGAGGTGGCGCTCGAGGAGCAGCTCCTGGCCCTCGCCGAGTCCGGCCAGCAGCAGCTGCGGCCGACCGGCGGCGACCTCGGCGGCAACCGCCTCGGCCTCGAGGCGATGGTCGAAGTAGCCGTGCCGCGCCGTCGTCACCGTGACCCCCCAGCGCGCCGTGGCGACCCGGGCGGCGCGCTCGGCCACCCCCGGCCGGCCGCCTACCAGCGCCACCCGCAACCCAGTGCCGCCACGCGCGAGCACCTCGAACGCCAGGTCTACGCCGGGTACCCGGCCCGGCAGCGGCCGGCCGGCGCGCTTCGCGGCCCACACCACGCCGACGCCGTCGGCGACGGTCAGGTCGGCACGCGCCAGGGCCTGGCGCAGGGCCTCGTCGCGCCGTGCACGGACGATGATCTCGGGATTGAGCGTGACCACCAGGCGCGGGGGGCCGTCTCGGCTCGCGGCCGCCAGCACCCAAGCCGCGGCCTCGTCGAGTCCGACCGGATGGAGCGCATGGCCGAGCAGCGGCAGCGGCGCCGGCAGCGGCGGTAGCACGCTCAGGAGGCGACGAGCCGCACCGTCGGGCGCGACAGCACGCTCTCGCACGCCGCGACCCGCGGGACGATGTCGCTGACTGCCACCTCGGAGGCGATGGCGAGGTCTTCCTCGAGCCCGATCGAGCGTAGCTCCGCGGCCGCGGCGGCCGCCCAGATCCCGTCGAGCGGGTCCTTCGTGGTGCGCAGCACGCTCAGGCAGTAGCGCGCCGCGCCGACCAGGCTCACCGTCACGTTGGCCTTGCGCCGGACCGCGCGATCGAGCAGCGCCACGAGTAGGCCGGCCGCGATGGTATCGGCCAGGTCCGGCTCACCCCGGTCGCCCGCGCAGACGATCCTGACCTCCTGCGGCTCGGCGGCGGCGATGAGCTCGGCCACCGCGACCGCGTTGGTCAGGCCGGCGAGCACCACCGTGCCGGCGCCTGCCACCAGGGCTGCTGGCGCCTCGTCGGAGAGCAGCACGACGTTGCGCTCGGCGAGCGCCACACCTCGCAGCACGCTCGGGGAGCTGCCGTGGTTGAAGCCCTCCAACGGCACACCGGCCCGCTCTCCCACCAGCACCGCGCCCTCACGCTCGGCTACCTGCCGCGCGGCGCGCACGCTCGGCGTGAGCGTGACCGCCTTGGCCCCGCGCTCGAACAGGAGCACCGAGACCGTGGCGCTGCGCAGCACGTCGACCACCACCGTCGCGCTGCCGCCGCGCGGAGCCGGCACGGGCGGACCGTCGCGTTCGGGCGGAACGCCGTGGGGGACGAGTTCGACGTAGATCTCCATGGGGTGCTGGCGCCGCGGCGCCGTTGCGAGCGATGCTACCATGCGTTCACGACGCGGTCCGCAGGCGCGCTGCGCACGGTAGGCTGCTGCGTGCCGCAGAGCGATCCCGCCGCGCCCGCGACCAAGTTCCTCGACGCCTACCAGGCCGGCGCCTTCGGCGACGCCTTCGCGATCGCCGCCGGCGACCTCGCTGCCGCCCTCGAGGTGCCGCGCGACCTCGACCGCGAAGCGCTCGTCGGCGCGCTCAGGCGGCGCCACGAAGCCTGGGGTGCACTCGACACCGCGGAGCCGAGCCTGCTCAAGCTCGCCCATCCTGAGGCGCGAGCGGTGGTGACCGGCCAGCAGATCGGCTGGCTGCTGGGGCCGACGTTCGTGCTCAGCAAGGCCGTGACCGCGATCCGCCTGGCGCACCGGCTCGACCGCGACGACCGTCCGGTGGTACCGATCTTCTGGATGGCGACCCAGGATCACGACGTCGAGGAGATGGACCATGCCTGGGTACTCGGTCGCGACGAGCGCCTGACCCGCCTGGCCCTGCCGATGCCGCGCGGCCCGGCGGTCGGCCGCGCTCGGTTCGACCCGCAGGTCGTCGCCTGGACCCGGCGCAGGCTGCGGGCGCTCGATGACGAGGGGCCGCATGCGGCGGATGTGGATGCACTGCTGGCGGCGGCGTGCACGGGCTCCGAGCGCTGGGCCGACGGCTTTGCCAAGCTGCTGCTCAGGCTGCTCGGCGGCTCCGGTCTGCTGGTCGTCGATCCGCTCGATCCCGCCCTCGCCAGCCACTGGCGTCCGGCGCTGGAGCGTGAGCTCAGCGAGCCCGGAGCCTCCGCCGACGCGATCAACGCCGCCGGAGCGAGCCTGGCCGAGCGCGGCTACCAGCCGCCGCTCGGCCGCGGCGACGACGCCACCAACCTCTTCGTCGAGCGCCCCGGCGGCGGCGAGAGGACACTGCTTCGCCACCGCGGGGGAGCGCTGTACCTCAGTGGCGAGCGCATCGATCGGCGGGAGGTCGAGGCAATGCTCGATGCCGATCCGACCAGTGTCACGCCGGCGGCGGGGTTGCGCCCGGTGCTGCAAGATCTGGTGCTTCCGACGGCGGCTTTCGTGGTGGGCCCCGGCGAGTTACGCTACCTGGCTCAGCTGCGGCCGGTGTACGAGGCCCACCGCGTGCCGATGCCGCTGGTCTGGCCGCGGGCGACGGTGACGGTGCTGCAGCCCCCGGTCAGGCGCATCTTGGAGCGACACGGCCTGGACTGGCGTGCCGTGCGGGAAGACCCTCAGCACACCCTGTGCGA
>SKMG01000111.1 GCA_007121175.1 Trueperaceae bacterium
CGGTCGAGCGCGGCGCCGCGCGCTCGGGGCGGCGTACCTGGAGCACCGGCCCGCCGACCACCGGAGCCTCGGCCCTGAAGAGGCTCCGTTCGTCGCCGCGATCGTCGTCGTCTGCGCCGTCAGGCGCCGTCGCAGGCGCGGCGTCAGTGGCAGACGCGGGCACGGCGTCCGACGCAGGCCCGGGCGCGGCCTCGGTTGCAGCCGCGGGCGCAGTCCCAGCAGGCGCGCCCTCGTCGATGCGGGCCAGCACGTCCCCGACCGACACGACGTCTCCTACCGCGGCGAGGCACTCGACGAGGGTTCCCGAGAACGGCGACGGGAGCTCGACGGTGACCTTGTCGGTCATCACCTCGACCAGGGGCTGATCGGCCTCGACGCGCTCGCCGGGCTGCAACAGCCAGGTCACGATCTCGCCTTCGACCACCGACTCGGCCAGCTCCGGCAACACGACGTCCTTGGGCATCCTGCCTCCAGTAGTGCGACGAGGCGAGCGCGCGCTCGCGCGCTGGCCGCGGCCCATCCTCAATAGTCAAGCACCTGCTGCACGGCGTGCAGGATACGGTTCGGGCCCGGCAAGTACACCCGGTCCTGGGCGTACGGATAGGGGGTGTCGAAGCCGAAAGCGCGCGCCGGTGGCGCCTCGAGCATATCCAGCACCTCCTCGGCGATGGTTGCGGCCACCTCGCTCAGCACGTTGCCGCTGTGCGGCGCCTCCGAGACGAGCACCACGCGGCCGACCTCGGCGACGCGTTCGAGCACCAGCGTCTCGTCCCACGGCATCAGCCACCGCAAGTCGATCGCGTCCGCCGCGATGCCCTGCTCCGCGAGCACGTCGGCGGCCTGCAGCGTCTCACGCATGCTGGCGCCGTAGCTGATCAGCACAACGTCGTCTCCCTCGCGACGGCGCACGCCGTGGCCGACTGGCAGGAGGTAGTCGACGTCGGCCGGCACCTCCTCCTTCACCGCCCGGTAGAGCCGCTTGGGCTCGAGGAACACCACCGGATCGTCGCCCCGCACCGAGGTCTTGAGGCAACCCCGAGCGTCGCTGGGCGTCGAAGGGTAGACCACCTGCAGTCCCGGCGTGTGCACGAAGTGGGCCTCTGGGTTCTGCGAGTGATGGTGGCCGCCCTTGACGCCGCCGCCCGCCGGCATCCGCACCACCAGCGGCGCCGTGAAGGCGCCGCCCGAGCGGTAGCGCAGCTTGGCGGCCTGCGACACCAACTGGTCGAAGCCGGGGAACACGTAGTCCGCGAACTGGATCTCGGCGACCGGCCGCAGGCCGTGGACCGCCATACCGACGGCGGCGCCGATGATCGCCGCCTCGGAGAGCGGCGTGTCGATGACCCGATCGGGACCGAAGGCGTCGTAGAGCCGTTCGGTGGCGAGGAACACGCCGCCGCGCACGCCGACGTCCTGACCCAACACGATCACGCGCTCGTCGCGCCGCATCTCCTCGGCCAGGGTGCGAGCGACCGTCTGCACGTAGGTCTGCACCGCCATCAGGGCGTCGGACCCTCGTCCTCGCCGGCCGCGCGCCGCGCCGCGCGGAAGCGCTCACGCTGCCGGTCCAGCTGCGGGGTCGGCTGCGACAGTACGTCGTCGAACAGCCACTCCAGCGGCACGGGGCCCGCAGCAGCGGCCGCCTCCACCGCGGCGTCGATCTCGCCTCGGACGTCGGCGCGCAAATCTCGCTCTGCCGCATCGTCCCAGTCGTCGCGCCCGACGAGGAAGCGCCGGAAGCGCTCGATGGGATCGCGCCTGCGCCAGGCGGCGACCTCTTCGGACCCCCGATAGACGCTGTCGTCGTCGGCGCTGCTGTGCGGCCCGTAACGGTAGACCACCATCTCAACCAGGGCCGGGCCGAGCCCGTCGCGAGCCGCCTCCAGCAGTTCTCGCATGACGAAGTAGCAGGCGAGCACGTCCATGCCGTCGACGCGGTAGCCCGGCATGCCGTAGGCGTGGGCCTTCACGGCGATGCCGTCGCTGCTGGTCTGGTGCGCCATGTCGACACTGATGGCGTAGCCGTTGTTCTCGCACACGAACACGATCGGTGCCCCCTGGACACCGGCGAAGTTGAGTGCGGCATGCCAGTCGCCCTCGCTGGTGGCGCCGTCACCGAAGGTGCAGACCGTCGCGTCGCCGGCCCTCTCGAGCTTCTGCGCGATCGCGCTGCCGGTCGCCACTGGCACGTGCGAGGCGATCGGCGACGCCACGGTGAAGATGCGCAGGTCGCGGCTGCCTGGGTGAGCCGGCATCTGCCGACCACGCGCGCTGTCGGCTCGGGTGCCCATCATCTGGCCGAACAGCTCGGAGAGCGGCCACCCGACCGCGAGCACCAGGGCGGTGTCGCGGTAGTACGGGTAGATCCAGTCCCGTCCCACGCGCAGCGCGTGGGCGACGCCGACCTGCGCGGCCTCGTGGCCGGCCGCCGAGGCGGTGAAGCTCAGCTTGCCGAGCCGCTGGAGTAGGTTGAGCCGCTCGTCGACGGCGCGCGCGAGCACCATGTGGCGGTACATGGCCTTGACAGCGGCGGCGTCCAGTTCGCACGAGAACGGGCCTATCCAGTTGCCAGCGTCGTCGATCAGCCGGATCGGCTCGTCGCTGAAGGGCTCGAAGCGTCGCGCATCGGTGATCACACCTGGCCTCTCTTCGTTTCGCTCCCTCACGTCGGCGAAGCATAGCAGACGCTCCTCCCGCGTCCAGTCGTCGCGCTCCGAGCGGCTAGACTGCCGTATGAACCGTCGTCATGCGCTCGCCTACGGCCTCATCGCCTTCGGCTTGGTAGCGCTGCTCGCGCAGGCGACCGGCACCACCGGCTGGCTCTGGCTGGGCGTGCTGGCGGCCGCCTCACTGGTGGCGTACGCCAACAC
>SKMG01000053.1 GCA_007121175.1 Trueperaceae bacterium
CGTCGGCCAGGACGAGACCCGTGCGGACGGCGTGGTGTCGCTGCTGCAAGCGCGCTGTGTCGGCTCCTGCGGCCTCGCGCCGGTGGCGCTGGTCGACGGCTCGGTGGTCGCCAAGGCCACTCCCGAGATGCTGGTCGCCGCGCTCCACGCAGCCGGCGTGGCCGCGCCCTCCGAGGACGAGACGGCCGACGAGAGCGCCGCGAAAGCCGCTGAGGCAGCGGCAACCACCCCGAGCGGCGGCGCCGACGATGCCGCCGAGCACGCCGCCACCGTCGCCGAGGGGGGCGAGCCATGAGCAAGGACGTCGACCTCTTCGATCTGAGGCAGAAGGAGCGCGAGGCGCAGTCCACCTACCGTCGCACCGTGCTGTGCTGCGGCAGCACCGCCTGCCTCTCGAGCGGTGCCCAGGCCAGTCAGGACGCAATCCAGGCGGTGATCACCGAGCGTGGCCTGGAGCAGGACGTACGGTTGGTCGCCACCGGCTGCATGGGCATGTGTTCGCGTGGACCCCTCGTGAAGATTCGCACGAGGGGTGAGGAGGACGTCCTCTACGCCGACGTCGACGAGGCGGTCGGCCGCCGCATCGCCGAGGAACACGTCGCCGAGGGCCGCCGGCTCGAGGAGCACGAGCTCTCGCTCGAGCACCCCTTCTTCGCCCGTCAGGAGCGGGTGGTGCTCGAGAACATGGGCGAGATCGATCCCAACCGCATCGAGTCCTACATCGCCCGCGGCGGCTACACCGCGCTGCAGGAGGCCGTCAGCGAGCAGACGCCCGAGGCAGTCATCGACGTGGTGCAGCGCTCGGGGCTGCGCGGCCGAGGCGGCGGCGGCTACCCAGCCGGCACCAAGTGGGCGCTGCTCGCGCGCGCGCAGTCCGACCAGAAGTTCGTGATCGCCAACGGCGACGAGGGCGACCCCGGCGCCTACATGGACCGCACCATCATGGAGGACGACCCGCACCGGGTGCTCGAGGGCTTGGCTCTCGCCGCCTACGCCACCGGCGCCAAGCAGGGCTACATCTACGTGCGCGCCGAGTATCCGGTGGCGGTGCGCCGCCTCGAGCAGGCGATCCGCCAGGCGAAGCGCCACAAGCTGCTCGGCAAGAACCTCTTCGGCACCGACTTCGAGTTCAACGTCGAGATCCGCATCGGCGCCGGCGCGTTCGTGTGCGGCGAAGAGACTGCCCTGATGGCCTCGATCATGGGCCAGCGCGGCACGCCCGTACTGCGCCCGCCCTACCCGACCGAGCGCGGCTTGTGGGGTCACCCGTCGATGATCAACAACGTCGAGACGCTCGCGAACGTGCCGACGATCATGCGGCGCGGACCCGAGTGGTTCGCCGGCATCGGTACTGAGAACAGCCCCGGCACCAAGGTCTTCGCGCTCGCGGGTAAGCTGCTGAACACCGGCCTGATCGAGGTGCCCATGGGCATCACGCTGCACGAGATCGTCGAGGAGATCGGCGGCGGCGTGCCCGGCGGCAAGGCCTTCAAGGCCGCCCAGACCGGCGGCCCGAGCGGCGGCTGTATCCCGGTCAAGCACGCCGGCACGCCGGTCGACTACGACAACCTCATGGCGCTCGGCTCGATCATGGGCTCCGGCGGCCTGATCGTGATGGACGAGGACGTCAAGATGCCCGAGGTGGCGCGCTACTTCATGCGCTTCTGCATGGACGAGAGCTGCGGCAAGTGCTTGCCCTGCCGCGCCGGCACCTTCGAGATGCACCAGCTGCTCGACGACCTGTGCGAGGGACGCGGCACGCCGGCCACGATCGAGCGGCTCGAGGCCCTATGCGACGTCGTCCGCAGCGACAGCCTGTGCGGCCTGGGCCAGACTGCGCCGAACCCGGTGCTCTCCACCCTGCACTACTTCCGCAGCGAGTACGAGGCACTGGTGGTGCCGCCGCAGGCCGCCACCGAGGCGACGCTCGCGGCGATGAGCGAGAGGAGCGCCTGATGGCCGGCGTCCACTTACGGATCGACGGCGTCGACGTCGAGGCGCCCGCCGGCGAGAGCATCATGCAGGCCGCCCTGCGCGCCGGCGTGCGCGTGCCCGGCCTGTGCCAACTCGACGGCATCTCCACCGTCGGCGCCTGCCGACTGTGCATGGTCGAAGTCGCCGGCACGCCACGGGCGCGCCCGGCCTGCGCCACCCCGGTGGCCGAGGCGATGGACGTGCACACCGACACCGCGCCGCTGCGTGAGCACCGCCGTTTGCTGCTACAGATGCTCTTCGCCGAAGGCCAGCACGTCTGCGCGGTGTGCGTCGCCAACGGCGCTTGCGAACTGCAGGCGCTCGCGGCCGAGGTCGGCGTCGACCACGTCCACTTCACCCCCGCGCCGACGCGGCTCGGCATGGACCTGACGCACGCGCGCTTCGGCTACGACGCCAGCCGCTGCATCCTCTGCACGCGTTGCGTGCGCGCCTGCGCCGAGATCGAGGGCGCCTTCACCTGGGGCGTCGCCGGCCGCGGCCGCGACGCGCACTTAGTCGCCGACTTGGGCGTGCCCTGGGGCGAGGCCGAGAGCTGCACCTCGTGCGGCAAGTGCGTCAGCGCCTGCCCGGTCGGGGCGCTGTTCGAGAAGGGCACCACGGTCGCCGAACGCCGCGTCGAGCGTGAGCTGGTGTCGTCGATCGCCGCGAGACGGCGGCGCGAGGCGTCCCGGGAGGTCCTGAAGTGAGCAAGCCGCGCGTTGCGACCGTCTGGCTGGGTGGCTGCGCCGGCTGCCACATGTCGTTCCTGGATCTCGACGAGTGGCTGATCGAGCTGGCGCAGGCGGTCGAGCTGGTCTACAGCCCCATCGCCGACGTCAAGGAGTTCCCTCACGACGTCGACGTCACCCTGATCGAGGGCGCGGTGGC
>SKMG01000018.1 GCA_007121175.1 Trueperaceae bacterium
CGAGCGCGCACCGCGGCGACGAACTCGGGCGTGACCGCCACCAGGTCGCAGGCGACCACCGCTGCGGCCCGCGCGCCATCACGGAAGACCAACGCCTGCGCCGTGAGCTGACGGTGGATGGCGGTGCTGCGGAGCTCGCGGCGAGGACCGTAGCCGACCAGCTCGACGCCGAGCGGCGGGGTGATCACGACCTCGGCCGCGCCAACGTGCATCACGCTGGACACTTCGCGGTCGCCTGGCTCGTCGCCGCCCGCCTCGAGGGGGCGGGTCGACCGGCCTGGCTCACGAGCCAACAGCCAGGCCGTGTCGCCGTGCGGCGTCGCGGTACACGTCGACGATCCGGTCCGCGGCATCTTCCGAGAGGCTCGGTGGGATCGCCAGCAAGCTCGAGCGCGAGAACAGCTCGTCCGCCTGCGGAAGCGTGCCGCGCGCGTAGGCGTAATCGGCCGCGAAGGCGTTGGCGGGGTCGCGCCAAGGGTAACCGCGCGAGTTCAGGCCGCGCCGATTCACCAGGCTCTCGTTGTTGTAGTACAGGTGCAGGCCCCACTCCTCGAGCGTGAGGTTGTTCAGTCCGTGCTCGCCGGTGCGGACGCCGGCCTCCCTGGTGGCGTGCACGATCGAGCGGCAGGCCAGCTGGTCGGGCCAGATCAGGATGACGAATGAGCCGTTGCCGCCGTCCGGGTCGGTCGCCCGCCGCGGGCGCAGGTCTGCGACGCCGGCCAAGCCGTCTTCGATGCGCCGCTTCAGCAGACGCATGCGGCTCACCAGCGCATCGAGCTTCCGCTCCTGCGCCATCAAGACGCCGGCGGTGAGCTCCCCGATGCGGCTCCCGAAGCCCCACAGCTGCGTCTCGGGATCGCCCGCGTCGAGCCGGCCGCTGTCGGTGCGGGGATAGCCCAAGTCGTGCAGCGCCACCGCGCGCCGGTACAGCGCCCGGTCGTCACACGCCACGAGGCCGCCCTCCCCGGCGGTGATGGCCTTGTTGAACTGGAAGCTGAAGATCGCTACCTCGCCGAAGCTACCGAGCGGCCGGCCGCGATAGGAGCCACCGTTCGCCTGTGCGACGTCCTCGATGACCGGGACGCCGGCGCGGCGCGCGATTTCGAGGACCCTATCGAGCTCGCCGGTGGCGCCGCTCATGTGAACCATCAGGATCGCCTTGGAGTGGCCGCCCAGCTTGCGCTCTAAGTCGGCTGGGTCCATCGAGAAGGTGTCGTCGATGTCGACGAGCCGCGGAATCGCGCCCGCGCGCACCACCGCCGAAGCGCACGAGACCCAGAAGTAGCCCGGCAGCAACACCTCGTCGCCTGGCCCGACGTCGAGCATCCCCATGGCGATCGACAGCGCAGCGGTGCCGCTGCTCACCGCGAGCGCGTACTCACGGCCGAGGCGGGCCCGGTACGCCTCCTCGAGGCGATCGGCGTAGTGCTGGAGGTCGTGACCGTAGAAGCGGAACAGGCTTCGCGACTCGAGCGCCTTGGTAACCGCGTCGAGCTCCTCCTGGCCCAGGTAGTAACTGCCCGGCCACTCGTAAGGAAGCAGCGTGTCGTTCGCGGGCTCATCCATCGTGGTTCCTTTCGGCGTTTCAGGACTCCGACTCACTCGGTGCCCCGAGGACGACCCCGTCTGCTCGAGGACCGCCGGTGCGAGCGCCCGACACCGCAAGCGCCCGACGCCGCGAAGCGCAACGGGTGCTGAAGCGGACGGCACGGTGCCTACCCGGCCCCGCCAACCCGGCAATCGGGCCCGACGGAAGCGTTGGCGGATCAGGGCCTACAGGAACATCGGCTTGCCGAGCATGTGCCGGACCTTCGGCCGGTACTCCTCGACGTCGTAGAGCTCGCCGACATCGACGCGCTTGACGCCGTCACGGGTGATGGCGATCGACACGTGCGTGTAGGTGCCTCCGCGCAGCGCCACCATGCGTCCGGTCGCGCCGTCGATCGCGAGGTCGGCTGCCATCACTGCGTAGTTCGAGGCGGCCATCAGGTCGAGCGAGTCAGGAGCGCCCGAGCGCATCAGGTAGCCGACCTGCTGGTAGATGATGTTGTTCTTCGTCCGCTCCTTGATCAAAGCGGCAGTCAAGGCGCCGATCCCGCCCAGCTTGCGGTGGCCGTAGGCGTCGGCCTCTCCGCTCAGCATGAGCTCGCCGTCGGATAGGCGTGCGCCCTCGGAGACCGTCACCATCGAGTAGTTCGAGGGGTTGGACTCCTTGTCGGCGACCAGCAGGCGGCCGAGCTTGTCGATGTCGAAGGGGACCTCGGAGATGATCGCGCGGTCCACGCCCGCGAGGTAGGCGGTGATCAGCGAGGTGTCGCCGCTGTAGCGGCCGAAGAGCTCGACCACCGCGATCCGCTCGTGCGACCCCGCCGAGGTCCGCAGGTTGTGGATGAACTGCACGCCGCGGGTCACCGCGGTGGAGAACCCCAGCGCGTAGTCGGTGCCGTAGACGTCGTTGTCCATCGTCTTCGGGATCGCGATCACCGGGAAGTTCTCGTCGTGCATCCGCAGCGCGTACGAGAGGGTGTCGTCGCCGCCGATCGGGATGAGCACGTCGATGCCCTGCGTTTCGAGGACATGCAGCACGTGCGGCGTCAGATCGTGCGGTCCCTCGCCGTGGTACTGGTCGGCGAGGAAGTCGGGCACCTGTGGACCACGCACCTTCGAGGGGTTGGTTCGGGAGGTGTGCAGGAAGGTACCGCCGGAGCGGTCGACCGTGCGTACGGTCACCCGGCTGAGCGGCAGCAAGTTGGCCGCGATGGTGTCCGGGTCGTCGGGGTTGGTGGCGGTGAGGCCGCCCCAGCCGCGGCGGATGCCGACGACCTCGTGGCCTTCGCTCGAGA
>SKMG01000218.1 GCA_007121175.1 Trueperaceae bacterium
CCAACAGCGAGGGCGACTGGGTCGAGGACCGCCGGGTGCGCACCCGCTGCGCGGCCAGCGTCATCGCCAGCGAGGGCGACCAGACCCAGACCGGCTACACCGCCCCAGGCCTCTCGGTCGGGCTCGAGCTCCTCGAGTCCAACCCGCCGGCCGCGATCGGCGCCGAGGCGGCCCGCCGCGCGCTGGTCAACTTGCGCGCTCGCCCGGCACCGGCGGGCACCATGCCGGTGGTGATCGGTAACGGCTTCGGCGGCGTCATCTTCCACGAGGCGCTCGGGCACTTGGTCGAGACCACCGCGGTGGCTCGGCGCGCCTCGGTGCTCACCGACAAGCTCGGGCAGTCCATCGCCTCCCCTGTCGTCACCTACGTCGACGACGGCACCACACCGCACGGCTGGGGTTCATCGGAGTTCGACGACGAAGGCATGCCCACCGAGCGCACCGTGCTCATCGACAAGGGCGTGCTGAGCGCGTACATGGTCGACCGCTGGGGAGCGCTCAAGACCGGCTACCGGCGCACCGGCTCCGGGCGCCGCGAGAACTACACCTACGCCCCCACCTCGCGCATGCGCAACACCTTCATCGTGCCCGGTGACGTGGCCGACCCGACCGACCTGTTCGAGGGCATCTCCTACGGCCTCTACGCCAAGGCCATGGGCGGCGGCCAGGTGAAGCCCGGCTCGGGCGAGTACAACTTCGCCGTCACCGAGGGCTACCTGATCCGCGACGGCGAGGTCGCCGAGCCGGTGCGCGGCGCCATGCTGGTCGGCAAGGGCCCCGACACGATCATGAAGGTCGACGCGGTCGCGACCGACCTGTCGACCGAGCCCGGCATGTGCGGCAGCCTCAGCGGCTCGATTCCCACCGAGGTCGGGCAGCCGCACTTGCGCGTCAGCGAGATCGTCGTGGGAGGCGAAGCATGACCTTCGAGAGCGCCAAGGACTTCCTGCTCCGGCGCGCGCGCGAGCGCGGCGTCGATGCCGAGGTGCTCGGCACCTCACAGCGCGAGCTCACCCTCGGCGCCGCCGAGGGCCGGGTCGAGGAGATCAGCCACGCGGTGCGCGGCGGCGTCGGCGTGCGTGTCGTCTACGACGGCCGGGTGGGCTACGCCTCGAGCGAGGCGCTCGACGAGACGAGCCTCGAGTGGATGCTCGACGAGGCGGTCGAGAACGCCGCGCTGCAGACGCGCGGCGGCGCCGTGCTGCTCGAGGGCGGTGCGCTCGGACGACACGACCTGATCGGCGAGGGCCTCTCCGCTGCCGTCGAGGCCAAGGCCGACGCCGTGGTCTCGCTCGAGCGCTCGCTACGGGCCGACGAGCGCGTCGACGCGCTGGCGTTCGCTCGCTACGCGGAGTCCGAGACCGAGGCCGTGCTCGGCTCCACCCGCGGCGCGGACGGCGGCTACCGCAACGGCTACAGCGTGCTGATGGCGGGCCCGGTCATGAAGCGCGGGGAGAGCGTCAAGCAGGGCTGGGACATCGATCTCGCCAAGGAGTTCCACGCGCTCGATCCGAGCCGCACGTCGCAGACGATCCTCGAGCGCGTCGGCCGGCATCTCGGCGCGCGTCCGCTGCCTACCGGCCGGCTGCCGGCGGTGTTCGAGCCCGAGGTGACCGCAGCCGTCCTGCAGCTGCTCGTGGTGAGCCTCTCCGGCAAGACCGTGGCCGAGGGCAAGTCGCGGCTGGCACAGCGGCTCGGCGAGCGCATCGCCAGCGAGCAGGTGACGCTGGTCGACGACCCGACGCTGACCCACGGGCTCGCCAGCCGACCCTTCGACGCCGAGGGGACGCCGGCGCGCCGCACGCCGGTGATCGAGCGCGGCGTGCTGCGCTCGTTCCTGCACAACAGCGACACCGCGCGCCGCACCGGCCAAACGAACACCGGCCACGCCGCCCGCTCTTACGCCTCGACGCTGGGGGTGAGCATCTCGAACCTGCTGCTCGAGCCCGGCGCCGGCGTGACGCTCGACGACGGTGTGATCGTCACCGACGTCATGGGCGTGCACGCGGGCGCGAACCCCATCAGCGGCGACGTCTCGGTGCAGGGGCACGGCCTGCGGGTCGAGGGCGGCGAGACCTACCCGGTTGACAACTTCGCGATCGCCTTCAACCTCTTCCGCTTGCTCGAGCAGGTCGAGGCGGTGGGCGACGACCTCACCTGGCGCCCGGGCGGCGGCGGCATCGTCGGCGCGGTGAGCCTGCAGGTCGACGCCCTCTCGTTCGCCGGCAGCTGAGCGCCGGCAGCTGAGCGCCGGCAGCTGAGCGCCGGCAGCTGAGCGCCGAGAGCTGAGCGCCGAGAGCTGAGCCTCAGCCGGCCGCCGACGCGCGCGTGCCTTACTGCGCGCTGACCAAGTCGGGCCGGAGCTGCGCTGCCTCGCGCAGGTAGACGTGCTGGACCTCGTCTTGGCTCATGGTGGTGTTGAGCTGCAGCATCACCCGGATCACCCGCGGCAGTCGGCCGGGCACGGGGATCTCCTGGTTGCACAGCAGCGGCACCATCGTCATGCCGAGCTCGCGCGCCGCCTCCGCCGGGAAGGTGGCGCTGAGGTCGGGCGTGGTGGTGAAGAAGATTGCTGCGATCGGGTCGAAGTCTCGAACACCGTTGCGCTCGAGCATCGCGCGCAGCAGCTCCCGGGTCGCCTCGAGGATCGCCTCCGGCTCGTCGGCGCTGGCGGTGGTGGCGCCGCGGATGCCGCGCAGCCAGTAGGGCCTCGTCATGCCGGGGAGTCTACCAAGGCCCCTCGCCCGCCCCGCGCCGAGCGCTTCGCGCCCCGGGGCTCACGCCAGCCGGCTCGCGCCCAGAGGCTCGGACTGAGCAGCAGCCGCTTCACGCCGAG
>SKMG01000034.1 GCA_007121175.1 Trueperaceae bacterium
CCGGCGGACGATCTGACCGCCCCCGAGGACGAGGCCGACCTGCCGTCGCTCTTCGGTGCCAGCGATGCAGGCCAGCAGGCGTCGGTCGAGACGCCGCCGCCAGTCTTCGGCGAGCCGCTGGGCGGGGCCGACGAATGGTCCGAGCCGGTGTGGCGCAGTGAACCGCACGCCGACGAGGCGCTCGACGACCCCGCTGACGAGCCCGCAGACGAGCCTGCAGGCGAGCCTGCAGGCGAGCCTGATGACGAGCCCGCAGACGAGCCCGTAACGGCGGAGGCCGTGCCCACAGCCAGACTCGACGTCGATGTCCAGGGCCTCGATGGCGACGCCTTCACCAGCGACGACGACGCCGCCGGGGGAGACGAGCCGACGCCCGCGGTCGGCGAGTGGGCGGGCGACGTCGAGTTCGACGGTCCGGAGCAGCTCCCCAGCCTCGACGCCGTCGCTGGTGACGCCGCTCAGGAGCAGGCCGAGCGCCACTTCGAGTACGGCGCGCTCGAGCCCGACGCCGCTCCTGCCGAGGCTACCGAGCAGCAGGCCGGCGAGTACGAGGCTACCGAGCAGCAGGCCGGCGAGTACGAGGCTACCGAGCAGCAGGCCGGCGAGTACGAGGCCGGCGCAGCCGGCCCCGAAGACGAAGCGGCGCTGCCGCCGATCGCGGTACCGCGCGCCGAGACGCCGCGTCCGACGACCAGCGGCGAGCTGCCGCTGCTCAGCCACGGCCACGTGTGGCGCCGTCAGGTGGATCTGAGCGCGCTGGTCTCGGCGCAAGCCGACCTCGCCGCCGACCTCGGCCGCGACGCCCCGGTGCCGCTCGGCGCGTTCCTGATCCGCGCCGCCCACAAGGCGATCGGCGGCGGTGGAGGTGTGGCGCTGGCGCTGCTGGAGGACGGGAGCGTGCGCACGGTTCCGGTATCCGCGACCGGCGACTTCGCGGCCACGGTGACGTCGTTGGGCGCCGCGCTCGCGAACGGCCGCGAGTCGGAGGACTCCTCGTCCGCAGCGCAGATCGTGGTGGCCGACCTCTCGGAACTCGGGCTCGACGACGCCGTCTTGCGGCTCGGAGCGCCCGTGCTGACCCTCGGGCGCGTGTTGATCGACAACCAGAGCGGCGGTCGGCGCGCCATGCTGTCCCTCGCGGGCGACGGGGTCGACGGCACCGACGCGGCGCGGTTGCTCGTGCGTGTCGCAGAACTCCTCGAGGCGCCCGTCAGGGTGGTGCTCTAGGGCCGCCCCGCGGGTTCGGCGGTGATGGCCGCCTCGGCCGGACCGGGCAGCGTCGCTGCGCCGGTGGCCGGCGCGGCCGCGTCGCCGGGGAGCAAGAGCCACAGCGCCAGGTAGCCGAAGAGCGTGATGCCGAACGAGGGCAGCACGCTCACGATCCACAGGCCGCGCACCAGGCGGACGTCTGTGCGCACGAAGCGAGCGATGCCGGCGGCGACGCCGCCGAGCCGACGCCCACGGTGCGATCGCGCCAGCGGCGCCGTGGTCGAGGGCCGCCGCGCGCGGCGCTGGGCGTGCGTCAAGACGTCGTAGGGCGCGCTCGAGCGGCCGCTCATGCCGGTCTCCGGAGGGTGTCCGCCCGCGGCGGCAGCGACGGGCTGGCGGCGAGCCAGGGCCACGTCGGCCGGGCGTCGGGATCGCGCAGCGCGCGATGGACCCGGGCCTCGAGCACGCGCACGTCGGTGCCGGCGTAGTGATCGGGGACCAGCGCCAGGTGGCGCAGGGCCTTGGCGTAGTTGCGGCGCCCACCGCGCGGACTGCCCATGGCGCGCGCCTTGTGGAGCGCCGCCGCCAGCAGGATCACGCCCGCCGCGAAGGAGCGGTCGAGCCCGCTGGCGGCGAGCCAGTAGGGCTCGAGCGACTCGTGCGCGTCCCAATAGGCGCCGTGCTCGAAGTGAGCGATCGTCGCGCGCCAGGCATCGTGGCTCAGGTCGGTCTGCACCCGTGCATCGTACGTGCTCGGCGCCTTCCGAGTCGGTGGTGGGACACCGTGACGCACGGCGGAGCGCGCGGTAGGGTGCGCTCATGGCCAGCCGACGCGTGATCGTGGCGCTCTCGGGCGGGAGCGGCATCCCCTACGCCATCGACCTGCTGCAGGCCCTGCGGGCGCTGGCCGCTGGCGGTTCACCGATCGAGACGCACGTGATCGTGACCAACGGCGCCAAGCTGGTGTTGCCGACCGAGTCGGAGCTCACCCTCGGGCAGATCGAGGCGTTCGCCGACGTCGTCCACAAGGACCAGGACCTGGGTGCACCGATCGCCTCGGGCAGCTTCCGCGCCCACGCCATGATCGTCGTGCCGTGCTCGGCCGGCACGCTCGCCAAGGTGGCGCTCGGCCTGACCGACAACCTGGTGAGCCGCGCGGCGCACGTGACCCTCAAGGAGCGGCGGCCCTTGGTGCTGGTCGTACGCGAGGCGCCCTACTCGCGGCCGATGCTCCAGAACATGCTGAGCGCGCACGATGCCGGCGCGGTGCTGATGCCCGCCTCGCCGGGCTTCTACCACCGGCCCGCCAGCGTCGCGACTCTGCTGCAGGGCGTCACGGCGCGGGTGCTCGACCTGATCGAGGTGCCCAACGAGCACGCGCCGCGTTGGAAGGAAGCCTGAGTGCGAACCGAGGAGGTGGCCGCGCTGGTGCCCGCCGCCGGCAGCGGCAGCCGCTTGGGCCGTGGGCCCAAGGCGTTCGTCACGCTCGCCGGGCGCACGCTCCTGGAGTGGGCCGTGGCGGCGCTGCGGCCGTTCGTGAGCGAGGTGGTGGTGGCCGTGCCGGCGGCCGAGGTCGAGGCGGCGCGGGCGCTCGTCCCGGACGCGCGCGTGATGCACGGCGCG
>SKMG01000093.1 GCA_007121175.1 Trueperaceae bacterium
CGGGGCAGCCGGAGCGCCGGATCGACCAGCCCCAGGTACGGGAAGCCCGGTGTGAAGCCTAGCGCGAACACGTGGTAGTCGCGCCCGGCGTGGCGCGCGACCACCTCGCTCTCGGAGAGGCCGGTGCGGCTCGCCACCTCCGCCAGATCGGCGCCACGGTAGTCGACCGGGACGGTGACGCGACGCCGCTCGGGCGCCGCACCCGCGTGCTCGGCAATAGCATCCGCCCAGCGCCGCACGCGGCCGCCCGCCACGAGCGTGGCGTCGTACTCGACGTACACCGTCGTGTAGCTGGGGACGACGTCCGTGACGCCAGCGAGCGGCCGCTCGAGCAGCCGGGCAGCCACCGCCTGGACGTCGCGGTTGACGCGAACGTCGATGTGCGAGCCGAAGCTCAGGTAGAGGCCGCGGAGCATCCGCTCGCGGGCTAGAACGCCCGCACCTCCACCCCGGCCTCCTCCAGCGCTCGGCGAACCGCAGCGGCGATCTCGACCGACTCGAGCGTGTCGCCGTGCACGCAGAGCGTCTCGGGCTCGAGCTCGATGACGGCACCATCGATCGCCTCGAGGCGGCCCTCGACGACCATCTGCACGGCGCGCCGCGCGGCGACCTCGGGGTCGTGCAGTACCGCCCCCGTCGTGGCCCGCGGCGCCAATTCGCCGCTGGCGAGATAGGCGCGGTCGGGGAACGCTTCGGCCACCGCCGGCAGGCCGGCCTCGCGCGCGGCGTCGCGCATCATCGCGCCGCCGGCTCCAGCGAGCACCACCAGCGGCAGCCCCGGGTCGACGTCACGTACCGCATGCGCGACCGCGTCGGCGACCTGGCGGTCGCGCGTCATGCGTAGGTAGAGCGCGCCGTGTGGCTTGACGTGGTGCAGCGCCGTGCCTGCCGCCTCGACCATGGCCTTGAGCGCACCGACCTGGTACAGGACGTCGGCATAGACCTCGTCGGGGCTCGCCGCCAAGTCGCGGCGGCCGAACCCGATCAGGTCGGCGAACCCTGGGTGCGCTCCCACCGCCACGCCCATGCGGACGGCGTGCCGCACGGCGGCCAGCATGGTGGTCGGATCGCCCGCATGGAAGCCGCACGCGAGGTTGACCGACGTCATCAGCGGGAAGAGGCGCTCGTCCATGCCCATGCGCCAGGAACCGAACGATTCGCCGGCATCGGCATTGAGGTCGACGGCTCTTACGGGCATCATGGCTCCTGGCGCGAGGCTAGCAGATCCCGAGCAGTGCTCGCCGCGGGTCCAGAGCGCGCTCTGAAGACGCCGATGCCCACTTCGCATCGCGGCACCGGCCGATGGAGCGCCTGGTATCCTGAAATGGGACTGAGGTGGCATGACGCTGAAGGGCGAGCGCATCGACAAGGGAACGGTGATTGCCGTACGGGGAAGCGTCGTGGACGTGCGCTTCGAGGGCGACCTGCCGAACGTTCGGCACATGGTCGCCGCCGAGCCCGCCGCCGTCCGCTCCGCGCCTCGCCCCGGCGGTTCGGACGCCGAACCGACCGCCGACCCGGCCTCCGACCCTAGCGGCGGCGTTCAGCTCGAGGTCATGGCCCACTTGGATGAGCGCACCGTACGCTGCCTCGCGTTCGATCCCACCCAGGGGATGGCTCGCGGCGACGAGGTCGCCGCGAGCGGCGCACCGATCGAAGTACCGGTCGGGCCGGCAGTGCTCGGGCGCACGTTCGACGTCTTCGGTCGCCCGATCGACGGGCGGGGACCGGTCGAGGCCATCGCGATGCGCCCGATCTACCAGCCGCCGATCGACCTCGAGCGCCAGGCGCTCGGCACCGAGATCCTCCCCACCGGCATCAAGGCGATCGACCTGCTCGCGCCGCTCGAGCGCGGCGGCAAGGCGGGCCTGTTCGGCGGGGCCGGCGTGGGCAAGACGGTCCTCATCTCCGAGCTGATCCACAACATGGCCGCGCGGCACCGAGGGGTGAGCCTGTTCTGCGGTATCGGCGAGCGCTCACGCGAGGCCGAAGAGCTGGTGCGCGACGTCCGTGACGCCGGCGTGCTCGACCACACCGTGCTGGTGTTCGGTCAGATGAATGAGCCGCCGGGAGCCCGCTTCCGCGTGGGGCACACTGCGCTCACCATGGCGGAGTACTTCCGCGACGACGAGCAGCGCGACGTCCTGCTGCTGATCGACAACGTGTTCCGCTTCGTGCAGGCCGGCGCGGAGGTATCCGGGCTCCTGGGCCGGCTGTCGTCGCGCATGGGCTACCAACCGACCATGGCCACGGAGCTCGCGGAGCTCCAGGAACGCATCACCAGCACTGCCACCTCGGCGATCACCTCGGTCCAGGCAGTCTACGTGCCGGCCGACGACTTCACCGACCCGGCCGTGGTGCACGCCTTCGGCCACCTGTCGGCCTCGGTGGTGCTGTCGCGCGACCGAGCGATCCAGGGCTTCTACCCGGCCATGGACCCGCTGCGCTCGACCTCGGCGCTGCTCGGGCCCGACACTGTCGGGGAGCGGCACGACCGCATCGCCCGCGAGGCGCGCAGCACGCTGGCGAGCTTCGAGGACCTCAAGGACATCATCGCCATGCTCGGTTTCGAGGAGCTCTCGGAGGAAGACCAGCGCGTCGTCAACCGGGCGCGACGCCTCGAGCGTTACCTGACCCAGCCCTTCCAGGTGACCGAGGCGTTCACCGGTCAGGAGGGTCGGGCCGTGGCATTGGACGAGCTGCTCTCCGACTGCGAGCGCATCCTCGCCGACGAGCTCGCGGACGTCCCCGAGCAGGACCTCTACATGATCGGCACGCTGCAGGAGATCGGCCGGTGAGGCTGCTGCTGTCACAGCCCAGCGGCGTGCTCGTCGACGCGAGCGTGCGCAAGGTCATCGCCGAGTCCGACCGCGGTTCGTTCTGCCTGCTGCCCCGCCACGCCGACACCGCCACCGTGCTGGTGCCCGGCCTGCTCGCGTACCTCGACGAGGACGGCGAGGAGGTGATCGTGGCGGTCGACGAGGGGATCCTGGTCAAGGTGGGTGACCACGTGCGGGTCGCCTGCCAGCGGGCGGTGGTGGCGGGCGACCTCGGCAGCGCCGAGGCGACGGTGCGCGAGCGGTTCCAGACCCAGAGCGAGCGCGAGAAGCGTGCACGCTCCGCCCTCTTGCGGCTCGAGGCCGACATCATGCGCCGCCTCGGCCAGCTGAGGAGTTGACGGTGCCAGAGCGCCCCGCACAGTCGGACCGCCGCGCACAGTCGGACCGCCCCGCACAGTCGGACCGCCCCGCACAGTCGGACCCCCCCGCGCCGGCCGAGCGCTCGGCTCCGCGCGAGCGACCCTCAGAGGACCCGCTCGTCCATACGGTGGGACGCAAGGAGGCGCGCAAGGTCGAGGACCGTCGCCGTGGTAGGCGGGGCCTGGCGTACGGCCTCGGGATGTTCGGCGTGGTCGGCTGGTCGGTCGCGCTGCCGACGCTGCTCGGCATCGCCCTGGGCGTGTGGATCGACAGCCGCGCGCCGAGCCCCTACTCCTGGACGCTGATGTTGATGCTCGGCGGCCTGATCCTCGGCTGCTTCAACGCCTGGTACTGGGTACGGCGGGAGATGGAGCGTGAGTGACGCGAGGGCGCCGGCGGTTCATGCTCTCGGGACCGGGGGCGCCGCATGAGCGCCGAGACGCTCCTGCTGGGCCTGCTCGGCGGCCTGCTCATCGGTGTGGCGTACTTTGGCGGACTCTGGTGGACGGTCGAGCGCATCCCGCACGCCCGCCGTCCGGGAGCGCTGCTGGCGGCGAGCTACCTGGTCCGGACCGTGCTTGCCCTCGCGGCCTTCGCGGCGTTGGTGCGCCTAGGACCCGGCCCGCTGGTGGCAGCGCTGGTCGGCTTCGTGGCGGCGCGCGCGGTCGTCGTCCGCCGCCGCGCTCGCGTCGTTACCGCGGCCCCTGGAGCCGCCGGGAACGGACCGAAGGAGGCCAACGATGACCCTCTCGCCTGATGAGATCGTCTACGGCACGATCGGGCCCTTCGCCATCAACGCCACGCTGGTCTTCACCTGGGTGGTGATGGCGCTCTTGGTGATCGTGAGCGCGCTGGTCACGCGTTCGTTGCGCGTCCATTCGCCGCTCGCCCGCGGCCAGAACGTGCTCGAGGCGCTGGTCGTGATGATCCTCGACCAGATCGAGGACATCACCCAGCACGATCCGCGGCCGTACCTGCCGTTCGTCGGCACGCTGTTCCTGTTCATCGTCACGGCCAACGTGCTCGCCGTCGTCCCGGGCTTCCACCCGCCGACCGGCTCGATCACCACCACCGCCGCCCTGGCCATCGCCGTCTTCCTGGCGGTACCGGTCTTCGGCATCGCCAGAGTGGGCCTGCGCGGCTACCTGCGCGGCTACCTGCAGCCGACCCCGATCATGCTGCCGTTCACGATCATCGGCGAGCTGTCGCGCACGCTGGCGCTGGCGGTCCGCTTGTTCGGCAACATCATGTCGGGAACGGTGATCGTGGCGCTACTGCTGGCGGTGACACCGCTCTTCTTCCCCGTCGTGATGCAGGCGTTCGGCTTGCTGATCGGCGTCATCCAGGCGTACATCTTCGCGATCTTGGCGATCGTGTACATCGCCTCCGGCACCACCGAGACGGACCGGCGCCTGCAGACGCCCGGCGAAGGAGACGCACCATGAGCGACATCGGCATCATCGGCCTGGCATCGATCTTCACCGCGGGCCTTACCATCGCGATCGGGTCGATCGGCCCGGCGCTCGGCCAGGCACGCGCGGTCGCCCAGGCGCTGCAGGGCATCGCGCAACAGCCCGACGAGACCAACGCGATCACGCGCACCCTCTTCGTCGGCCTCGCGATGATCGAGTCGACCGCCATCTACTGCTTCGTGGTAGCGCTCATCCTGGTGTTCGCCAACCCCTTCTGGGGCGCGGTCACGGGCGGGTAGGCCAGCGTGACGCTCGACTGGTTCACACTTGCAGCCCAGGTGATCAACTTCGTCGTGCTGCTCGTGCTGCTGCGCGCCTTCCTCTACAAGCCGATCCTGCAGGTGATGCGCGAGCGCGAGGAGGGGATCGAGGCGATCCGCGCAGAGGCGGAGGCGGCGCGCGAGGCGGCCCGCGGCGAGATCGAGGCGCTCCGCAGCGAGCGCGCGAACCTCGACCGTACCCGCCGCGAGCGGCTGGCCGAGATCGAGCTCGAGGGCGAGACGCTGCGCGAGACCCGCCGCGCGGCGGTCGAGCGGGAAGCGCAGGCGCTGAGGACGGCGCTCGCCGACGCCCTGCAGCGCGACCGCGAGCAGGCCTTCGCCCTGCTGCGCCGACGCAATGCCGAGCTGGTGCTCGAGGAGTTAGACGCTGCCCTACGCACCCTCGCCGATGCGTCGCTCGAGGAGCGCGCCGCAGCCGTCTTCCGCCAGCGCGTGCAGGCGCTCGACCCCGACACCCGCGAGCGGCTTCGTGACGCCACCCGCTCGGCACCGCCGCTCGTCGCCACGGCGTTCGAGCCCAGCGACGAGGCCCGCGCCGAGCTGCGCACCGCGGTGCAGGAGCTGCTCGGCGCGGATGCCGAACCGCGCTTCGTGCGCGACGAGCGCCTAACGTTCGGCGTCAGCCTCACCGTCGGCGGCATGCGCGTCGACGGCTCCGCCGCCGGACACCTCGAGGCGCTCGGCGAAGCCTTCGATGCGGCGCGGCGCGACCTCGCCCGGGTGGGCGCCGGCGCCGCTGAGGCGGCGGCCGCGGACGCGTCGGCCGCGGACGCGTCGGCCAAGGCGCCGCAGTCCACGGCGCCGACTCGCGCGGCGCCGGTCTCGATCCAGTCGGGCACGCCGCCAGAGCGCGGCGAGGAGCCCTCGTGACCAGCGAGCGCGACCTCGGCGCACCTGCGCTCACCGCGTCACTCGGGACCGATCTCGACGCGCTCGACCGGGCCCGCCGCGAGCTCGATCGAACCCTGCGGGTCGACGAGATCGGCACCGTCGCTGCGATCGGCAGCGGCATCGCCGACGTCGCCGGACTGCCGGGCGTGACGGTCGACGAGCTCGTCCGCTTCGACGGTGGCGAGCTCGGGATGGCCGCCGACCTCTCCGAGGATCGCGTAGGCGTGGTCCTGCTCGAGTCCGGGGACCGCATCGCGGCCGGGTCCTTGGTCCGCCGCACCGGCCGGGTGCTCGACGTCCCGGTCGGCGAGGCGCTGCTCGGTCGCGTCGTCAATCCGCTCGGTGCGCCGCTCGACGGCGCCGGTGAGGTTCGCGCGGCGGCCCGCCTCCCGATCGAGCGGCCGGCGCCGCCGATCCTGGAGCGCTCCCAGGTCTCGCGCCCGCTGCAGACGGGCATCAAGGTGATCGACGCGCTCTTCCCCATCGGGCGCGGCCAGCGCGAGCTCATCGTCGGCGATCGCCAGACCGGGAAGACCAGCGTGGCCGTGTCGACGATCCTGGCGCAGCGCGACAGCGGCGTCCTGTGCGTCTATTGCAGCATCGGCCAGCGTGGCTCGGCCGTAGCAGCGGTGGTGGACACGTTGCGGCGCAGCGGAGCCCTCGGCTACACCACCGTCGTCGCGGCTTCGAGCCACGAACCGCCCGGCATCCGTCAGATCGCCCCCTATGCGGCCATGAGCATCGGGGAGGCCCTCATGGAGGAGGGCCGAGACGCGCTGGTCGTGCTCGACGATCTGGTGCAACACGCCCGCGCGTACCGCGAGCTGTCGCTCCTGTTGCGACGCCCACCGGGCCGCGAGGCCTACCCCGGTGACGTCTTCTACCTGCATGCGCGCCTGCTCGAGCGCGGTACGCAGTTGAGCCCGGCGCGCGGAGGCGGCTCGCTGACCGTGCTGCCGGTGGTGGAGACGCAGGAGGGGAACATGTCGGCCTACATCCCCACCAACCTGATCTCGATCACCGATGGGCAGATCGTCCTGTCGCCCCAGCTCGCCGCGCGCGGGATCCTCCCCGCCGTCGAGGTCGGCCGCTCGGTGTCGCGCGTCGGCGGCAAGGCCCAGCGCCCTGCCTACCGCAGCGTCGCGGGCCGGCTGCGGCTGGCGTACGCCCAGTTCGAGGAGCTCGAGCGCTTCGCCCGCTTCGGCTCCGACATCGAGGAGAGCACCCGCCGAACGCTGCATCGCGGCCGCCGCGTCCGCGAGGCTTTCAAGCAGGGTGCGCACGAGACCATCGGCGTCTGCGAGCAGCTCGCGGTGCTGCTCGCAGTCAGCGAGGGAGTGTTCGACGAGATCGAGGTCGGGAGCGTCGCGGCCGCTGAGCGCGCGCTGCGGGACGCCGTCCGGCGCGAGCACGACGTGATCTGTCAGCGCATCGCAGCGGGCGAGGACTTGTCCGCCGACGACCGCGAGCGCTTGCTCGATACCGCGCGCCATGTCGTCACCTCGACCGCTGAGCGGACACCTGTGCCGTGAGCAGAGGGGTGGAGGTCCGACGGCAGCTCGACAGCGCCGAGACGCTCGGGATCGTCGTGAGCACCATGAAGACGCTCGCGTTGGTGCGCATCGGCCAGTACCGCCGCTCGGTCCAGGCCCTGGACGCCTCCACCGTGACGCTCGATCTGGCGCTCCAGGTGGTCGTGACGCTCTACCCCGAACTGCTCGACGCCTCCGCTGCTCCACGAGGCTCGTCGCTGGCCGCGGTCGTATTCGGCTCGGACCGCGGCCTCTGCGGTCCGTTCAACGAGCGGCTCGCCCAGCGAGCCGCTGAGGCGCTCGAAGGGCTGGACGCCGCGGACCGGCGCGTGCTCGCCGTCGGGCGCCGGCTGGAGTCTCGCTTGCGCGCTCGCGGCCTCGACATCGACCACAAGGTACGCCCGCCGGGAGCTCTGGACACCGTCGATCTGGCGGTGATGGAGGTGCTCACCCAGGTCGACGCCTGGCGCTCGGCCGGCCACGCCGACCGGTTGCTCCTCGTCCACGCCCAGCCCACCTCGGCAGCCACGTACCAGGCGCGGGTGGTCCAGGTGTTGCCGCTCGACACCGCTCGGCTGCGCGAACTCCAGGCGCGACCGTGGCCCTCTCGCAGGCTGCCGATGGCGCTCTCGGACGCACAGACGCTGGTCCAGACTGTAATCCGGCAGCGGATCGCCAGCGCCCTGGTGCGCGCCTTCGCGGCCTCGCAAGCGAGCGAGAACGCCGCTCGCTTAGCCGCGATGGACGCTGCCGAGCGCAACCTCGATGAGCGGATCGCCACGCTCCGCACCGCCTACAACCAGGCGCGGCAGAACGCCATCACCGAGGAGCTGCTCGACATCCAGGCCGCCTACGCGGCGGCCGGCGGCGCCGTCCGTCGCTGATCCAGCGGGCCCGCGATCCCGACTCGCAGGACGCCGGCGCTCGGTGAAGAGGCCCGCGACACGCTGGCCCGAGGCCATCGGTGGCCACTCTGTGTAGACTCACCCATGGCGCGCGATCGCGCAGAACGAGATGGCGGCGGATCGGTCCCCGAGACCGGGTCGCATGCTGCGGACGACGTCTCCGCCCGTGCCAGGTCTCCCGGCGCGCCCGACGGGGTACAGCTTCGCGCCCTGAGCGACCTCACGACACGCCTGTTCCCGCGCTCCGGCGCTGCGCTGGATCCGACCTCGCAGGACATCACCACTTCGGCAGGCGCCTTTGAGCGCGTGCTGGAGATCGCCGTCCTGCACGTTCCAGGCGCGCGCGCTGCCGCGGTCATGACGCGCACGGTCGCCGGCTCTTTCGTGTACACCGCTTCGCGCGGCTTCGAGCTGGCGCCCGGTGGCGAAGAGGGTGCCCATCCCCGGCCGTTGGGCGGCGCCGAGGCGACGGTCCGGCACATCCGGCACGGTCGGGAGGGCACCGCCGGTGAAGGGCCGGAGCGGGGGCCGGATGTGCCGACGCCGCTCGCACTCGAGGACTCGGTCATCGAGACGCTGTCGCTGCCGGTGTACGTCGGCAGCGAGTTGCTGGCATTCCTCGAGCTCTACGCCCTCGACGGCCCGGATGGCTTCGACCAGCGCTCGCACGCCCTGGGGCGGCTGCTAGCGGCGCAGTTGGGATCGATGCTGCAGCGCCTGGCGCTCGAGGAGGCGCTCGAGGTCGCGTGCTCGCGGCTCGAGCAGGAGGCGCAGCACGATCCGCTCACCGGGCTCCCCAACAGACCGCTGCTGCTCGATCGGCTCGCGAGTGCACTGGCCCGCGATCGCCGCGCCGGGCACGTCACCGCGCTCTTCTCGATCGATCTCGGTGCCACGGCGCGAGTCGAGCAGGAACGTGGCCTCGCGGCGGTCGAGGCGCTGTGGATCGCCAGCGCCGCCGGCCTGAGGAGCGCGCTGCGCGAGGCGGACACCGTCGCGCGCTGTGGCACCGAGGCTCTCGCGGTGGTCGCCGGCGGTGTCCGTGACAACGAGTCGGCGCACACCATCGCGATCACCCTGCAGTTCGAGCTCCGGCGAGCGCTCGCGGGCGTGCTCCCGGGGCTGGGCCAGCAGGCGATGATCGGCGTCGGCGTGGCGCCGACCGACGGCAGCAGCGCAGAGGCACTGCTGCTCGCGGCCGAAGCGGCGAGGAGCGAAGCACGCCGTCGTGGACCGGGCAGTGTCGCCTTCAACACCGATTCGCTCGACGCCACCGCTCGCTCCCGGGAGCGGGCCTCGGCAACCCTCGTCGAGGCGCTCGATCGCCGCAGCCTGAGCGTCCGCTACGAGCCGGTCCTGAGGCTCAGCGACCGGCGCTGGGTTGCACTGCGGCTGCGAGTCGAGACGTCTGGAGCCGCCCCGCTGTCGGCTCCGGCCGATAGCGCCTCGCCATCGTCGTCGGTGCATGCGCTCGTCGGTCTCGCCGACGATGCGCGCCGCGAGGACGAGCTGTTCGAGGCGCTCGTCGAGCACGCGAGCCGCGACTTGAACCGTTGGCGTGAACTCGAGCCGCACCATCCCTGGCGCGTGCTGATCCCACTGTCGTCGCGTCTGCTGCGCGACGGGCGGGCGGAGCGCATCGCGGTGGACGCGAGCCGTCGCTTCCGGGTGCCGGCCGGCGCGATCGCCTGGTCGATCGATGCCAATCGGCTCGGTGGCGTGTCGTCGGCGCTCTTGCGCGGTCTGGCCAGCGCACGGCGCGCGGGCTTCGACCTGATCGTCGACGACGTCAACGGTCAGGGACTGCCGCTGCGGGCCCTGGCAGAGCTGCCGCTTGCCGGCCTGACGCTCGCACCGGCGACCGTGCGCAATCTCGGAACGGATCAACGCGACGACGCCATGGCCGCTGCCGTGGCCGCGCTGGCCGGTGTCCTCAACATCCCGTTAGGAGCGGTCGAGGTCGACAGCGTAGGCACCGCGGACCGGCTCGAGGCGATCGGCTGCGCACACGCTTCAGGACCGAGCCTCGCCACCGCCCGTCCGGCCGAGGCGGTCTGCGAGCCGGACTGGGAGGGCCCTCGCCCCAATGGCGAGCGCTCTGGCGGCGATCCCGCCGAGTGATCGAAGCCGCCTTCGGAGCGAACGCGCGACAGCTGCGCGCCGCTGCTCACAGCGTGCTGACACGCGCTCGCTGCGCGTGATAGCATCTGTCGGCTTGAGCCGGCGGCCTTCGCAGCAGCAGCACTTGTTGATCCGGCGGTTCGGTCACGCGTCTGCTAGAATCGGAGACGCGAGCGTGGTGGATGTAGCTCAGCTGGTTAGAGCACCGGATTGTGGTTCCGGGGGTCGAGGGTTCAAATCCCTTCATCCACCCCACCTACTCTTGCGGGGCGCGGCCCCGTGGCGGCGGGCCTCGTGCGAGGATGGCGGAACTGGTAGACGCGCCAGACTTAGGATCTGGTGTC